>JAPKCE010000417.1 GCA_028823075.1 Myxococcota bacterium | reverse complement strand
AGATTCAACATCCTGGACTAAGACAATATATATGAAGAAACGTCGCGCCGAAGAGGCGCGCAGGACATAAAGGCTCTATTTATTGAGCACGATGTACAAAGTTCGGCTACCGCGCTGGACGAGCAACAGGGTCTGTTTGAGGCTGCGTTTGTATCCCTGTTTGAAGGCGGCGATACTGCGCAAGGGCTTCTGATTGAGTTCCAGCAGAATATCACCGCGGCGCAGCCCTGCCCGAGCCGCCTTAGAACCTTGAACGACTGTACTAACGACCAGGCCCCTCTTTACGCTTCTCGAAATGTCGAAGCGTTTACGGTTCTGGGCATTAAGGTTTTCAACCGTTAGCCCCGCTAGGTTTCCGCTCCCAGCATGTTCAGGTGCGACCTCTAAAGCTCTTCCTGGCTTGTCGCCGTCGAGCTCGCCCAGGCGAATTTTTATCTGTTTTTTCTTACCGTTTCGAAGCAGCACGAAGCGCACTTTACTGCCGGCACCGGCAGCTGCCACCCGGTTTCTAAGATGCGCTGGGTCGCGCAGCGTTTCGCCTTGTAGGCTCAAAATGACGTCGCCACGCCTCAGGCCCCCTCGAGCCGCTGGGCTATCCTGGACCACATCTGAAACCAAAACACCTCGGGCGCTGTTGAGACTCAAAGCCTTCTGAAGGTCTCGTGTCACCGGTTGAATGGCAACACCGAGCCAACCTCGAATAACCCGGCCGTGTTTCAGTAAACTATTCATCACCGACCGCGCCATATTCGAAGGCACCGCGAAACCGATACCCTGGTAGCCCCCGCTACGACTGGCGATTGCCGTATTAATGCCCACCAAATTCCCGTGAAGATCGATGAGCGCGCCGCCGCTGTTACCAGGGTTAATTGCGGCGTCCGTCTGGATGAAGTCTTCGTAGTCGACGATGCCAACATTGGCTCTGCCTTTGGCGGAGACGATGCCCATGGTCACTGTATGACCCAAACCAAAAGGGTTGCCGATAGCGACGACCATCTCGCCCAGGCGAAGCGCTTTGGAATCCCCCAACGGGATGGGACGGAGATCTTTTGGAGGCTTGTCCATGCGCAACACCGCCACATCGGATTTCGGGTCGCTGCCGATGACCTTAGCGTTGAACTCACGGCCATCGGAGAGGGTTACGCGAATCGAGTCGGCATCGGCGACCACGTGATTATTGGTGAGTACGATACCGTCCTTACGAACGATCACGCCGCTGCCCAAACTGTTCTCCCGGCGGGGTGTAGGCATCCCTCTTTGCCCGTCGCGCTGACCGAAGAAGTGACGGAAAAGCGGATCCTGGCTCATCGGGTGTTGGCGGCGCTGGGGCGCGCTGACGGTTTTGCTGGTCGAGATATTGACCACAGAAGCGACACGCTTTTCGGCGACATTGGCGATGGCGTCACTGGTGACAGCGGCGGGAGCTTGAAGAAACGAGTTAACGGCCGCGACGGGCGCAGCGCAAAGCCCCAATGTGACCGCAGCGGCAAGTCTTGAATTAAGCATATTAGAACTCCTTCGTCATAGCATGACGAATGAGCGGCTGGGCTATTTCACAAAGAGGTAAAACTAATCCAGGCAATGTCCGTTGTCGTATAAACTCACACCCGAACTGGCCGCAGCGCAGGCGCTGCCGTAGGTGCTCTGGTCGCAGCCACAAACGGGAGTCGGGTAGAGTTCGAAAGCGCAGATAGCGGCGCCAGTATCATCGGCCTCAACCTGAGGGACGCAAAACCCGCTGCCCCCGCAGGTTCCGAGTTCGGGTTGGCGGCACCACTGGCCCTCACCACAGGGGTTGTCACTGTCGCACGCTATTTTACCCAAGCTTAGAGCTTTTAAGGTTGCTCTCAGGTGCCGGTAATCCGGCAAGCTTGCGAAAACAAGGCGATCAGATGCTGAGCGAAAGTAAGCGGCGAGCTTACCATCGGGGCGATAAACGTAAATCTCGTCTTTGCTTCCGCCGCCATGATCATTTTGCCAAGCGTAAGCGGCATCAGTGTCTTGGAACACGGGGTATTTGATGGTGATTTGGCTGGTCATCTCGTTGCCATCACAGTTCGGCGAATCGAAAAGAGCGCAGGCGCCGTAGGAGTTGCGCTGTTGGCTCATCACTTTCTGCTGTGAACTGTGGCAGAAGCCCTGCTCGCAAGTCTGGCCGTTTTCGCAGTCCGAGACGGCGTCGCAAGTGGTTCCAATTTCGCCTGTTTTCTTAAGCAGGGTCGCGAAGGCGACGTCGAAGCCTTGAGCCGCAAGCTGGTCTTGCATGACCTGCAAATAACCCATCTGCTGACCACAAAAATCGCAGTTAACCTTGTAGAAGCTAAGCACAGTGACTTTGCCAGCGAAGGCGTCGAGGCCGTAGGTTTCGGTGAAACGGTCGCTGTTTTGATTGACATCTTGCAGTTGCCACGCAGGCAAGTCGGCACAAAGGCATTTGGCCGCCGCGTCGCCTTCACAAGCTGGGGGCACGTCACAGGATATCTCGTCTTGAGCCCACCCTGGAACGGGATTGCTGGGACGGATGTCAGAATAATTCGAACAACCTAAGCCGAACAACGTTGCGACAGCCAGGAGGCGCATTTAGACGCTTCGTCGACGGCGGGTAGCCAGCAGGGGAAGCAACCAAAAGACCGACGCAGCACCGCTCGCCGAGCAGCCGAACATGCCATCTTCGGGGGGGGCATCACCAGCGTCACTATCAACAGCTGTGCGCCGGCGACGACCGGTGTCCAAAGCACCGATATCGTAGCTACCCGCATCCCAATTAGGCAGCA
>JAPKCE010000416.1 GCA_028823075.1 Myxococcota bacterium | reverse complement strand
GCGGCGACATAACTCCAGCAGCCTTTCCTTTATCCCCATACTCTAAGGCACAGTCATTTGGGCTCAGGGTTACCTGCTCTGACTAGCGACGGTCCGCTCCGCTAAGCTCTTAACATGCCCAAGCACTCGCCCATGAATGCGCTGAACAATGCGATCGCTAAACCAGCCCCAATAGGCCTGCGGCGCCATATCGATGCGATACCAGGTCGTGCCGGTTAACAAGGTCTTTCCCCCTGGGAGAGCCTCAAGTTTAAACTCGCCTCGTTCGCTCTGCATGCCCTCGAGTAAATGGGGAGCGTTCACATGTTGATACGGGCTCCATTCTTCCAGGGGCGGCGGCTGAGAGGTCACGTCAAAGGCTAAGTGGTGCGGCGGGTTCCAAACCGTCACGGGCTCGACAAAGGCCCCCGTGGTAAACTCGCAATGGCGCACAGCCCCCACCCCTTTGCCTTCGATCCGCGCTCGTAAAGGGCAAGCGATACCGGTTTTCATTAGCCAATCGCTAGGCGCTGGGAGGTCGGGGAAGCTCACCACGTGGGGCCAAACCTCAGTCGGTGAAGCGTCGATGGTTACCGATGTTATGGCGGCGCGTAAGGGCAACTCTTTGGGGTGCACGGGCAAGCCGGTGGTCAGCGGCACAGCGATGATCAAAGCAGCGACCGAGCCTACGCCCTGTTTGCCAGCGAGGTTGCGCCCCACCAAAGCTCCGACAGCAGCAAGGGCCGCCGCCAAGGGCATGGTAACGGCGAGGCATATCACCCCTTCGAGAGCCAGCAGCAGCATCGAGCCGGCAAAAAGCAATAGCGCCAGCCAGGCGATACCGATGCTTCCCATCAGCGAGCTTTTCCCGCTTTTGGCAACGATAAATGCGCTGACCACACCCATCACAAATGGCGTGGCAACAAACAAACCTAGCCCATATTGCTCAAAGCCAAAGACAGAGATCAAGAGGGGCGGGAAACCGACAATAAGACCGCAAAGCAGAGCCTTTACCGCCTGGCCGAACAGCGGCGGTAATTCGCCGTCGTGAGGTGTATCCTGGCGTTCACGTTCGGGCGCAACGCAGAGCCCAAGAATCATAAGCCAATTGATTAGAGGCACAAAGAACAGGAGCCCGAGCCATGGCGAAAACCCGGCATGCCTTGCCCGGCGCATACTCATGCTGGCGCCTATCCAGATAAAAGGAAGACTCAAGACAGCCATTAAAAGAAAGCTGGCGTCGCCCGTCTGCATCCCTTCAAAGCGATAAGTCATCGACGGGTGAAGGTATACGAGAGGGCTCATAAGGTTGCCGGAACCCGCGAAGAGTATCGCCGAATCCAGGCCGTACTTTAGAACCAATAAGGCCAGACCGTGACGCAAGTACTGTGCCCGCATTACCGGAAGCGAAGCGAACCACAACTGAAGCATTGTCTTCTCCATGATTGACGCTAAACGTTTGCTCAACTGCTGTCATCATGTTGCCAAACCCACCCACCTGCGCCAAACCCGCACCTATGAAACAACGTCTTGATCTGTTGCTGGTCGAACGCGGCCTCGCCGAGACGCGCAGCCGCGCCCAGGCGCGCATCATGGCTGGGCAGGTTATCGTCGATGATCACCGTGCCGACAAAGCCAGTACCCAAGTGCGAAGCGACGCAGAAATCCGCTTTAAAGGGAATGATCTCGCTTATGTTTCAAGGGGCGGGCTCAAGCTCGAAGCCGCATTAGAGGCTTGGCCGATCGAGCTAAAAGGCGCTGTTTGTATGTACGTTGGCGCCTCCACCGGCGGCTTCACAGTTCTCATGCTGCTGCGCGGCGCCGCCACGGTCTACGCCGTCGATGTTGGGCATAACCAACTCGCCTGGAAACTTCGCCAAGATGAGCGTGTCATCAACCTAGAGCGCATGCATATCGCCAAGCTCGAAGTCGGAAGTTTGCAGCCTGCGCCAAGCTTGGCGGTGATCGATGTCTCGTTTATCTCCTTGCGCCGAGTACTGCCTGCGACCCTACCCCATTTGGGCCCAGCGGGCAGAGTCTACGCGCTGGTTAAGCCGCAGTTTGAGGTGGGGCGTGAGCGCGTCGGAAAAGGCGGAATTGTGCGCGACGAAAGCGCTCGTAAAGACGCGCTCGATGGCGTGCTGGCGACTGCAGAAGAGTTGGGTATGAACTGCCTTGGAACCATCGAGAGTCCCATCACGGGCGCCCGAGGAAACGTCGAGTTTTTAGCTGGCTGGACGCTGCCCTAAAGCGCCACTCGCCGATGCCAGTCCGGCATGCCCAGCCTTTGGCTAAGTTCGAGCAATAGAGCATCGCGCAGCGCGAACAGATTAACAGCATCGGCTCGGTTATAAGCGAGCAAATCGGCAAAGGCCCAAAGCCCCTGCTCGTCGCCCGCTTGAGCACGGTCCCATAAGATGATGGCGTCTTGACCGCGCAACTCGGCGATGCGCTTGTCGCGCAAAATGGCGAGTTTACGTTCCACGGTCTTAAGCCCGCCGCGCAACTTGGCACGCCGCGACAGGTCGAGCAGGTCAGCGAAGCGCTCGGGCATGGGCGCATCGCCCAAAACTTTACCCAGCATGGCGACATCGAACTTACTGCCGCCAAAGACAAGAATTAGGCCGTCGAGGGGCAGCTCAGCCTGCACCGCTTCGAAGGGCTTTATATGGATCGCCAGCCCGTCGAGCAGGCCCTTGCCCTCGCCCAAGTCAACCCAACGGCCGGCAAGGTCTTTGGGTGCGCTCTCAAGCCACCAACGTGCCGCTGTTTCGGGCATATAGGCGACGCTGGTTTCGGG
>JAPKCE010000415.1 GCA_028823075.1 Myxococcota bacterium | reverse complement strand
CCCTTCGGAATCCTTTGACGGTTGTTTTTCGTTTCAGGCCGTTTGGCCATTTTTCAAAAAACATGAACTCGACGCACATGCCGAGGAGATGGCGCGGGTGCTCAAACCCGGCGCTCGTTACGCCTGCTCCGAATATCTGCTGACCCCCGCTTTTGATTGGGATAACGCCGAGCATGTGGCGCTACAAAGAGCCTTTCTTCCCACCCTGGCTGCCACCCAGTCGATGTACCCGGCCGACGTTTGCGCTGCGCTTGAGCGCGCTGGGTTTCGCATCTTAGTCTCAGCGCCTTCGAAGAGCGAAGCCTGGCCGATTTGCGAGCAAAAGCGCGACTTGATCCTGGGTGCTAGAAAGCTGATCCGAGTGCTTGAGCGCCTGCGTATTTTACGTCCCTGGGTCGAAGAGTCACTCGAACTGCTGCAAACCGGTGGTCAGGCTTGGACGGACGCGGAGAAGGCAAAGATAGCCGATTTGAACTGGCGGATTGTGGCAGAGAAGCGCTGAGCGGCGATTCTAACCGTTCTAATCGCGTACCGCCGAGAGCACCCGAGAGACCACCCCGTTAAGCACGACATGGTCGCCATCGCTCTTCATCTCACGCATAATGCGCGGTCGGTCCGTGAGCCAATAAAGGAGGTTCTCTTGGGGCGCCACGCCCATGCGCACGATCACCATATCGAGCGACGGGATGGCTTCGATCACCTGGTTGCCCAGTCCGATGGCCATAAAGGCGTCTGCAGGCGCGAAGGGTTGTAAAACCCCATCATATTCGGAAAAGTCGACCGAGTTGAGCGTCGGGGTTTCGGCATTCATCCACCACCAAAACCCGTAACCTTTATTCATCTCAGTCGAGGGCGAAATCGCCTCGTCTCGGTAGGCTTCGCTGAGTACTTCCTCGCCATCCCAACACCCCTTACGCATCATCATATAGGCAAATTTGGCGTGATCGCGGCAGCTCGCCGAGACGTTCATATACATCGCCGGTTGGTCGCGTCGGTCGCGCTGCCAACTGGCGTCCATGCCCAGCTTTTCAAAGAGATGAGTCTGCGCGAATTCATCGGCCGCCATGCCGGTTGCTTGACGCAAGATCGGCTCGATCAATTGCACGGTGTGGTTGTTGTACTCCCACAACAAACCAGGCTCGTTGGTCACTGGGTTGCGCAGCGCTTTGCGGGTCATATCGCCGGCGAAGAACATGCCCAAATTGTCGGCAGTTAGATCAAAACGTAGCCCCGAACTCATGCTCAGCAGATCGCGGATGCTGATCTGCTCTTTGCGACTGCCGGCAAAGTTAGGGATGTAGTCGGCGATCGAATCATCGACGCTGTTGATGAACCCTTGGTCGATGGCGATGCCGGTGACCGTGGCGGCGTAGGATTTACCCACCGACCAGGACTTGATGCGATTGTCGCGGTCCATGCGCCTGCCCATGTTCCGCCCCCAATACCATTCGCCCACAACGGCGCCGTGGCGAACCACCAAGAGACAACGGCTGTGGTTGGCGCCGGCGTAATCGGCAGCGCGCTCCAGGGCATTGCGGTCGAGACCGTGTTGGGTGGCGGTTTCGCTGGGCCAATCCGGCACCGGGTAACGTTCGCCGTCGTCGCAGCGGTTGCGCGGTTCGGTGGGTTCGGCTGGTTCGGCGGGCTCGGGATCATCAGAGCGCGCATCGCCTGGCTCGTCAGGGCGCGCATCGTCCGGCTCGCTGTTTTGCTCAGGTCGATCCGATGACGGCGCTGCCGGGACGGGCTGTACAAGGGCCGGCCGGCGCTCGATCCAGGCGGTCTCGTCAGGGTCTCCGCAGGCGGAAAACGCCAAGCAGAAAAGAAGGGAATAGCCTGCGAAAAGTCGTTGTTCGTTCATGTTCGTGCTCCCAAGTTCAACGTTTATTTACCAGTTGGTAAGTAAACGTCAATAGGATTGTTTTGGCCAAAGCCAAAAGCCACCGAGAGCCGATGTGCACCGAGGTTCTAGACCTAGCGATCAGGCTGGGCAGCTTATAAAGGCCTCTTATATGCCAGCGCCAAGGCCTCGACTCGCGCCTGCACATGGCAGCCGGCGACGTGGTCGTTGACCAGGCCCATCGCCTGCATGAAAGCGTAGGCGGTGGTGGGCCCGACAAAGGTCCAGCCTCGGCGCTTAAGGTCCTTAGCCAAGGCGGTGCTTTCGGGGCTTGTCGCCAAGGTACGCAAGGTATCCCAGTCCAAGGCCTTACTGCGGCGCGGTGGCTCAAAGCGCCAAAAGTAGGCGGCCAGCGAGCCGAATTCATGGCGCAAGACCTGAGCCCGCTTAGCATTGTTCAGCGTCGCCTCGATCTTACGGCGATTGCGCACGATACTCGCGTCACCCATCAAGCGCTCGACATCATCCGGACCCATCTCGGCGATGCGATCGAAATCGAAATCAGCAAAGGCGCTGCGAAAAGCCGGGCGCTTTTTCAAAATGGTCAACCAGGAAAGTCCCGATTGAAAGCCCTCAAGGCAGATTTTTTCGAACAAACGATGGTCGTCGCCTTCGGGCACGCCCCATTCTTGATCGTGGTAGTCGTAATACAGCTCATGGCTCGCGCCCCAGGCGCAGCGGCAGACTCCCTGTGTATCGATTGCGAGCCCGTCATGAGTAGCCATGCCTCTGTCTTGCTCCTAAAACCGTTGCTCTTGAAAATCTTGAATTGCCTGTATGATCTCTTGTCGAGTGTTCATCACAAAAGGTCCGTACCGGGCCACCGGCTCACGCAATTCTCGCCCTGCCACCAGCAAAAAACGAGCCCCCGAAGCGCCCGATTTGA
>JAPKCE010000414.1 GCA_028823075.1 Myxococcota bacterium | reverse complement strand
CCCTCGTGGTATTTTCATGGAATCCAACCTTGGCGGCTTCCTGCGCTTTGGCGGCCTTCAGGCTTGTAAGATCAACTGTGAACCTGGCGCCGACCTTATGGTTACAACGGCGACCAGTTCGGCCCAGCCATTTGTTGGCTTTGCGGTGGGCAAAGATCTGAATGAGAGCTTCGGTCTTCAAGTTCTTTTGGGAACAGGCTTCGTCAAAGGGGGCGCGGTGGGAACCGTGGCCGAGCCGCAAATGCCCGGCACGCCGATCGAAAGCAATTTACTACCACCCGAAGATTATTCGCTGACTTACATCACTCCACAGATCACCTATCTGCTTGTGCTCGAGCAGTTTCGTTTGGGCTTGGAGTTGAAGATCGGCGGCGGTCTGGTAATTGCTTCGAACGGGATCAAGGTCTCGCAGATGACTGAAGATATGAAACCAGCGGATCTCCCGAGCGCTAGCTTAGATTTCAACGTTTCTGGCGGTGTATCGCTCAAGTATCTGACTCTGTTGACGGGCTTTGTGGTCGGTGTTGACATCGCTGGCGGTTATGTTGTTGGCGGGCAAATTCCGTATATGCACATTAGCCCGGCGGTTAAATACATCTTCTAGCCGATAACGCTGGGGTTGTGCTCTGATGTTCACCAAGGTTCTAATCGCTAATCGAGGTGAAATCGCCTTGCGCGTGCAGCGTACCTGCCGACGCTTGGGCATTGCCACGCTAGCCGTTCATTCCGATGTTGACGCGGGGCAGCCTTTTGCCACCGAAGCTGACGAAGCGGTTTGCATCGGCCCTGGCCCAGTGGCCCAAAGCTATTTACGCGGTGATGAAATCCTGCGCGTCGCTCTCGAGCGCGGCGCTTCGGCCATCCATCCGGGCTACGGTTTACTCAGTGAAAATGCGGCCTTCGCGGATTGCGTCGAGGCCTCGGGTTTGGTCTTTATCGGCCCCCGCAGCGAAACCATTCGTCAGATGGGTTCAAAGGTAGCGGCTCGCGAAATAGCGAGGGGCGCTGGTTTGAGACTGGTGCCGGGTAGCCCTGCGCTGGAGTCGGTCGAACAAGGCGCTCTAGAGGCTGAGCGTATCGGCTTTCCGCTTTTGGTGAAGGCGAGCGCTGGCGGTGGTGGTATCGGCATGACGCGAGTGAAAAAGCCTAAAAAGTTGGAACAAGCCCTGCGTGAAGCCATGGACAAGGGCGAACGGTTTTTTGGCGACTCCACTGTGTTTCTCGAAAAGCTGATCGAATCTCCCCATCACGTCGAGGTGCAACTTCTCGGCGATGGGAGCGGCAAAGTCCTACATCTCGGCGATCGCGAATGCTCATTGCAGAGGCGGCACCAGAAGCTTCTCGAAGAGGCGCCGGGGCCGTTCTTGAGCAGCGCTCAGCGGCAAGACCTCTGTGAGCGCGCCGTGTCTCTAGCGCAGAGTATTAACTATCGCGGAGCAGGGACGGTCGAATTTGTCGCCGATCGCGACGGTAATTTCTATTTCCTTGAGATGAACACGCGCTTGCAGGTTGAACATACTGTGAGCGAGGCGATCTACGGCATCGACTTGGTTGAATGGCAGTTGCGGATCGCTGCGGGGGAAGAACTGAGCTTGGAACAGCATGACCTTATTCCCCAAGGGCATGCTCTTGAGTTTCGCATTTGTGCCGAAGACCCGAGTCGTAAATTTGCGCCCAGTCCGGGACGTTTAGAGCGTTGGTGTCCACCCGCTGAGGGGCCGGGCTTGCGACTCGATTCAGGGGTCACCCAGGGGAGCGAAGTTTCTCCTTACTACGATTCCCTACTCGCCAAGTTGATCGTTCATGGTGCGGACCGGGCGCAGGCCATCGCCCGAGCCCGAGAGGCTTTGGAGCTGTTTGACGTCGTCGGAATCAACACCACCATCGGCTTTCATCGCCAAGTGCTCGAGCAACCAGAATTCCTCGCCGGAAATTACAGCACCGACCTGAGCAAAGAGATGCTTCGACTTTGAACTCGCTAGCTTGGTGTCTTTGTCCGGCAGTTGATTCGGCAGTCGCCGTAAAGGCCGGTTGCCAAACCCCACCGCTTACGTTCAGGATAGGCTTATGATCGCTTTGACCCTCATCTTTGCTGCGAGCAGCGGCCCTTGTGACCGGCTGCCGGAAGCGCAGCGCTTACTCGAGGAATTGCGCACAGAAGAGGCGCTTGAGTTCGTCGCATCGATGCGTGACGATCGCCGCTGTCCGGCCGCCAAGCGCTCTATGGCTTGGATGCTTAGCGCTGAGGCATGGTTTGCGCTGGGTGAGGACCCGAGTGCACGTTATAGTGCCGAGAAAGCCTTTGAACTCGATTCCCTCGCCAAGACCTTGGGTGCGGTGCCGGAGGTACTTGCTGATCTTATAGAGGACCAGCGTCAGTTTCAGGTTGGGGATACGCTAAGCGCACAAGACCGCAGCGGTACCCTAGTTGATCTGTCCTTAACCCTGCCTTTAAAAGTTTACGTTCCTACCGGGCAAGAGCCGCTGATCGAGGCGCGCGTTGATGGTAATTGGCGAGCCCTAACGCCGCGCAAGGTGCCCGGGACGAGTGGGCGCGTCTTTGGTGCTGCTTTACCGCGTAAGATGCTCGATTCGGAATCCATCAGTTTTCGCTTTATCGTGGGCGGCCAGACTCTCGGCCCTTTTCAGCGGAAAACGGCTCGGGAAATGAAAGCTCCGCAAGCTAAACAGGGAGTCGGCCTTTGGGTCTGGGTGGGAGCCGGTGCCGCTGTGGGCATCGGCGCCGCCGCAGTTTTACTGCTCGCTGAAGAGCCTGCTGGCTGTCAG
>JAPKCE010000413.1 GCA_028823075.1 Myxococcota bacterium | reverse complement strand
CGCAGCTTTCGTGTTGGTCAAGGCGAGCATGTGGTGCTCGAAGGTGATGAATACGACACGGCATATTGGGATAAAGTCCCCAAGTTTAAACATTACCAAGCGCAAACAGCTGTGCTTACCAGTGTTGAATTCGACCACGCCGATATTTATCAAGACCTGAGTGAAGTCGAAGAGGCTTTTGATCTTCTCTGCGACCAACTCGCTGAAAGCGGTGGCACTTTATTACCTTATGCTGGCGACGTGGGCGCTATGGCGGCGGCGGAGCGTGCTCCGGGCGGTATTGAGGTGCGTCCTTATGGTGGCTATCCCGGGCGCGAACTGCGCGACCTTCGCGCCGGTGATCAGGGGTATTCGCTGAGTCTGTGGCAAGGTGACGAACCGGTGGGTGAATTGCTAATTCCGGTCTATGGCCGCCACAACGTCGCCAACGCTTTGGCTGCTTATGAGGTCGGTCGAAGCCTTTCTCTAAGCCATCAGCAATGCGCCGAAGCTTTGGAGTGTTTTGAGGGAGTTAAGCGGCGTATGGAACTGCGCGGCCGGCCCAAGGGAATTTTTGTATTCGATGATTTTGCGCATCATCCAACTGCCGTAAAAACCACTTTAGAAGGCTTGCGAGAACGCCACGCTGAACAGCGCATTTTTGCGATCTTTGAGCCGCGTTCTGCCAGTAGTTGTCGCAAGGTTTTTCAAAAACCCTACAGCGAAGCTTTTGATCAGGCTGATCGTATCTGGATTGCCGATAACGCTCGCGCCGCTGAGCTTCCCGAGGCCGAACGGTTTTTGCCCAGCGAGTTGGTCGATGCCTTGTCGGGTCGTGGTTTGGTCGCACATTTTGCGGCCAACGTTGATCAGATCGTCGAAGAGGTGGTTGCCGAGGCGCAGCCCGGCGATTTGTTGCTGGTGATGTCAAACGGTGCTTTCGGCAACATTCACGAGCGATTAATCGACGCTATCAGCGCTCGATAATCATCGCCAAACCTTGACCCACGCCGACGCAGAGGGTGGCGAGGCCGGTTTTTGCGCCCTCATCCTCCATGGCATGAAGCAGGGTCGTCAAGATGCGCGCACCCGAACATCCTAAGGGGTGTCCAAGGGCGATAGCACCGCCGCGAATATTAACTTTGGACGCATCGAGCCCCAACTCACGGATGCAAGCGATGCTTTGGGCCGAGAAAGCTTCGTTGAGCTCGACCAGGTCAATATCACCGATCTCTAGGCCTGCTCGTTTGGCCGCTAGCCGGCTGGCCTTGACCGGACCGATGCCCATGCGAGTCGGGTCGACCCCGGAGCTGCCGACGCCGCGGATCACAGCGCGAGGTTTTAGGCCCTGTTCGTCGGCAAAGCCTCGGCTGCAGATAAGCAGCCCGGCGGCCCCGTCGTTTAAAGTAGAGGAGTTGCCTGCTGTGACGCTGCCGCCCTCGCGGAAAACGGCGCGCAGTTTGGCTAGCCCTTCCAGCGACGAGCCGCGCCTGGGCCCTTCGTCCTGGTCAACGATCTCCAGCGATTTACGCTGCTTGACCTCGACCGGCACGATCTCGCGGGCAAAAGCGCCCGAGTCGATAGCGGCCAGCGCTTTGTTCTGGCTGGCCAGCGCGTAGGCGTCCTGCTCGGCGCGACCGATGTTATAATCATCGGCCAGGTTTTCAGCCGTGCAGCCCATCGCCTCGAGCGGGAAAAGTGCTTCGAGTTTAGGGTTTTTAAAGCGCCAGCCCAAGGTGGTATCTTGCGCTTGCATGCCCCCGACGGGGTAGGCGCGCGAGGGTTTTCCCAGAACATAAGGGGCACGGCTCATGCTTTCGACGCCGCCGGCGAGCACGCATTGCGCCTCTCCAAGGGCGATCTGTCGATAGCCTTGAACGACGGCTTCGAGCCCTGAAGCGCAGAGGCGGTTAACGGTGACGCCGGGAACGCTCTCCGGGAGGCCGGCGAGTAAGCTGGCCATGCGCGCCACGTTGCGGTTGTCCTCACCCGCCTGATTCGCCGCACCCGCGTAAACCTCATCGACATTTTCGGGGGCGACCCCGCTGCGTTCAAGCAGCTTTTGAAAGATGTTGGCGAGCAGATCATCAGGTCGCACGCTAGCGAGTTTTCCGGCCAAGCGAGCGATGGGGGTGCGAAGGGCCTCGACGAGAACCACGTCCTGGTGTTGCATGCTGCGCATATCCTCTTTGAAAGTTGCACCGTCCATGGTCGAAAAATCGCAAGCCAACAAGCGGGTGTTCCTCGTTATCGCGCAAGGCGCTCTGCGCGAACAGATGATGCTGGCCTATGGGGAAGCCGGTTATGAAGTTATTTCGGCGCCGAGCATGGAGCGTGCACGACCTCTCGCCGGGGGGGATTTTTCGCTGATTGTTGCCGATTCGAAGTTGCCTGACGGTGAAGGCGTCGAGCTGCTCGCTAGGGCTTTTAATACGCCCGTCTATTTTCGTTGTGAAAGCCCTGCCGAGCGCTTGCGTTTGAAGAGCGCTGGAGCCGCTGGCTTTACGCATGCCGAGCGCTCTTTGCCCTGTCTCCATCCGGACCCCGTTTTAGACGATGAAAACCTGGGAATTAGCGGTAATAGCGAAGCGGTTAGACGGCTGCGCGAAAGCGTGCGGCGGGTCGCTTCGAGCGATGGCCGCTTGCTTCTTTATGGTCCCACCGGGAGCGGTAAAGAAGCGGTAATTAAAGCTCTGCACGCGCTGGGTGAACGACGCCATGGGCCGCTGATTACGGTTAACGCTGCGGCGGTTCCGGCCGGCCTGATCGATTCAGAGCTTTTTGGTCATAAGGCCGGCGCATTTACTGACGCC
>JAPKCE010000412.1 GCA_028823075.1 Myxococcota bacterium | reverse complement strand
ATCATCACATTCTTCAAAGTCAGTATCTTCTGGCGACAGGTCTTGGCGCAAAAGACCATCACCGCAGCGCGCTTCGACGCAAGCGCTTACGCAGCCATCTTCATCGCTCGCGTTACCATCGTCGCAGCCTTCAAAACCGGGCTGCCCTTCCGACAAGTCGATGCGTAGGACGCCATCGCCGCAAGCAGCCACGGTGCAATTGCCAAGACAGGCATCCTCGTCTTCACTGTTGCCATCATCGCAGGCCTCAAAACCATCTTCATCAGCTGCTAACCCGGTCCGCGTGATACCGTCTCCGCAAAACGTCAACAAACAGCCGTCGCTACAGGAGTCACCCACGTCTTGGTTACCGTCATCGCATTGTTCATCAGCGTCGATGCGTCCGTTGCCACAAACCGCCGGCGTTTCACGCACCACGACCTGATCGGCACAGGCAGAAAGAAGAAGAAGAAGAAGAACAAAGTAGCGCATGGACACCTCAACATGATGAACTCAGGCTAACCTCGCCCGACTTGGGGATAGGGTCAACTCAAGCAAGCGCGTGGTAAAGGCGAGCGGCTAAGCGGCCGGTTAGCCAGCGATCAGCAGAGCCAGCCCGTAACAGGCCGAGCGCAGCGCGAGAATCGGTGTGTTGATCAAGTCCGGCAAGCGAAAGACGATGAACAGGACGATCAAGAATCCCCATGATCCAAGATTCGCCAAGCGCGCTGCCAGGGCATCGGGCAGAAACACAGCGATCACCTTTTCGCCGTCAAGCGGTGCCACCGGCAACAGGTTGAACACCGCCAAAAGGCAGTTGATGAAGATGAATTGATCGAGCGCCCAAACCACTGATGCTGCAGCGTTGTTACTCTGAAGGCTACCGGTAGCCGAGGACAGATCAGCGAGAGGAAGCTGCCCTGAGGCGAGCACCAAACCCAATATGAGAGCAGCCCCGAAGGCTTGCAATAGGTTACTTCCGGGACCGGCGAAAGCGACGAGGAACTCACCCCATTTTCGGCTTACGCGACGCCCTCGAAGGCGGCCATTCCATTGGTTGGGATCGTAGGGAACCGGACGGCCAGCGGCAACGAACATGCCTCCAAATTGAAGGGCCAGAAACGGGATGATCAAAGTCCAAACCGGATCAGCATGCGACAAGGGGTTCAGTGTCAAGCGCCCTCGACTGCGCGCCGTCTCATCGCCAAGCGCCGTGGTCATCACCGCATGCGCCCATTCGTGCACCGAGATCGACAGCACGAGCAGGGCTACGGTGGCGCCGGTTTCGAAAATGTCGACGCTCAATTAAAGGCCGACAGCTTGACAAAACCCGAGGCGGTCAGCGCGACTCAGTTGATCGACTACGAGGCGATCAACACCGTTGATTTCCAAGGACTCTCCGCCCGTTTCACCGATCCAGCGAAGAGGCACGCCGGCAGCGCTACATTTGGCTGCTACCGCGGAAACGAGTTCGGGAGCGACGCCGATCAGAGCGCGGGCCCCGTCCTCGGCAAACAGCGCTGCATCCAACTTGCCATGTACTTGCGACAGGTCAAACCTGCCCCCGACGGGCTTATCCTGCCGCACACAGGCGCGCACCAGGCCCAACGCCAAACCGCCGATGCTCAAGTCATGCGCTGAGACGACGCTTTGCGACGACACAAGCTCAACCAACAACTCGACAATGGAACGCTCAGCCTCGGGCTTGAAGGCCGGTGGCTTGCCGCTGATTTTACCCAACGTTTGTTGCTGATAAAGGCTGCCGCCGAATTCACCGACGGTGTCACCGAGCAGCGCAACCCGCAGGCCTGCTCGTGGAAAAGTCGCTTCGACACCGTGGTCGCAACGCTCTGACAAGCCGACCAAACCGATGCTCGGTGTGGGATGAATATCGTTGCCATCCGTCGTGTTGTAAAAACTCACATTGCCCGAAACAACCGGGCAATTCAGCACCTTCGTCGCCTCGGTTATGCCGTCGACAGCCTGGCTAAACTGCCACATCACTTCGGGATGCTCGGGATTGCCGAAATTCATGCAATCGGTGATCGCCTGCGGCACAGCGCCAACGCAAGCGACGTTACGGGCGGCCTCGGCGACAGCCATGGCAGCACCTGTCCAGGGGTCGAGCCAACAATAACTCGGGTTGCAGTCCGTGCTCACGGCCAAGCCTTTACCATTCGGCAGACGGATCAACGCTCCATCTCCGCCCGGCGAGACCACGGTGCCGAGGCGCACCATATAATCGTATTGTTCGTACACCCAATGCTTGTCAGCGACGTTGGCGTTTGCCGCCAAACGAGTGATCCATGCAGCAGCATCTTCGCCGTTTAGCGCCGGCAGTTGCGAAACATCAAAGCTCTGACGCTCAGCCAAATCCGCAGGCTCAGCCATGGGCCGATTATACACCGGAGCCTCTTCGGAAAGAGGCATGGCCGGAAGCTCTGCTTTGACCACGCCGTCCTTGGTAATGCGCACGATACCGTCACCGGTAACGGTGCCAACGCGGGCGCATTCGAGATCCCAGCGAGCGAATATAGCCTTAACTTCACTGACCCGGTCGGGCGCCGTGACGAGCAGCATGCGCTCCTGGCTTTCGCTGAGCATAAGCTCAAAGGCGGTCATGCCCGTCTCGCGCGTCGGAATCTGATCCAGGTCCATCTCCACGCCTGTGCCCGCACGTCCCGCCATCTCAAAACTCGAAGACGTTAAGCCGGCGGCGCCCATGTCTTGGATACCCACGACAGCGTCGGTCTGAAAAAGCTCCAGGCAAGCTTCGAGCAGCAGCTTTTCAAAGAAAGGGTCGCCGACTTGGAC
>JAPKCE010000411.1 GCA_028823075.1 Myxococcota bacterium | reverse complement strand
TAACCTTCCGGCGCAGATCGGCGTCGCCGAAAACCCGCCGACCGGAGCGCTCTGGCAGAAGACTCCCTTGCAAGCTCAACGCTTGCCGAGCAGTTCGGTCTTTAGCTCCGGAGGAGGGGGTAACACCAGCCTGCGTAACCTCGCCTCAAGCCTCCCGCCCGCCCCCTCGGCAGGGCGTGTGCATTTGGGTGGGGCCTTTCGGGATCTTCCCGAGCCTGGACTTCTAAAAGGAGTATCTTACGGAGATTTGAGGGCGGTCGGACAGGTGGCGTTGACCTACCTGCTGCTCGAGGGACCGCAAGGCTTGGTGATCATCGATCAGCATGCTGCCCACGAACGCATCGTCTTCGGCCGGCTTCAGCGGGCGCTTGCCGGAGAGCACCTTCCTCAACAAGGGCTGCTCCTTCCGCAAGAGCTCGTACTCGACGCCGAAGAATTGGCTGAGCTGCTCGCTCATCGTGATCTGGCCGAGCGCTTCGGCTTTGTTTTGCAAGAAGAGGGCGACAGGATTTGGGTTAAAAGCGTTCCCGCATTGCTCGGCAAGGCCAATCCTGAGCGTCTGCTAGCGGACCTCGCGGGCGCCTTGGTTGAGGGGAGCGGCGAAGCGGAGCTCGAACGCGCCTTTGATGCGGTGATTGCGCGCCTCGCATGCCACGGCTCAATTCGAGCTGGTCAGCGCCTGTCCAACGATGAGATTTCAGCCTTGATGCTGGACCTCGATGAGGCAGAGCACCGCAGCCACTGCCCGCATGGGCGCCCTTTTGTGGTTCATTTTGGCGAAGAGGTGTTGGAAACGTGGTTCCACCGAGATTAACCGTCATTCAGGGGGCGACCGCCAGCGGTAAATCAGCCCTCGCCATCGCCCTTGCGAAGGCCTGGGGCGCTGAAATTATTGGTGCCGATTCAATGCAGGTTTTTGACGCCATGCAGATCGGTACAGCAGCGCCTTCTCTTGGTGAAAGAGATGGGGTAACGCACCATCTCATCGGGTGTTGGCAGGCGAACGAAGCGGTCAGTGCGGCGCGCTGGTCGGCGGCGGTCGATGTCCTTCTCGCCGAGCGCCCGCAGCAGCCCTTCATCATCGTTGGTGGCAGCAACATGTGGATCCGCTTGTGGCTCCAAGGCCTGGTCGATGCGCCTGCCGCCGACGACGAGGTCCGCCGGCAACTCGACGGCCTCTCGAGCGACGAGCTTGCCGCCAAATTGCGCCATGTTGATCCGCAAAGCGCCGAGAAAATTCATAGTAACGACCGCTACCGTATGCTGCGTGCCTTAGCGCATTTTGAGACCACGGGTATGTCGCTTGCCGCAGCTCGTAGCGAGCATGGTTGGGGCGAACAGCGCTACCGAGTGCTTCGCTTAGCGCTGCTGCCCCAGCGCGCCTGGTTGCATGCTCGCATCGAACGCCGGGCCGAGATGATGTACGCTGAGGGCCTGCTCACCGAAGCGCTATCGCTGCGTCAGCGCTTCGGCGAGATCCAGCCGCTTAAGGTCCTCGGCTATCGAGATGCATTGGCTTTGGCGGATGGCCGCATTAGCGCCGACGAAGCCTTACGTTTAACTCAGCGCGACACGCGCCGTTACGCTCGTAATCAAGAGACTTGGATTCGCAAAGATGGTGCTCATGTCATGGGCGGCGCCGGAACCATGAAAGAGCGTAGCGCCGACTCGCTGGCCGCTGAAGTTATTGAGGCTTTAGCGGCAGGAGGCTTGCCCTTCTAGCTCATTCGATGAGCCACAAAAAATCCGCTATATTGGAGAATGCTAAGCCATCTCATCGGATGAGACTATCCGTTGAGATGTAAATGCGACGCAACGGGGTGGTCGCTTACTTTTTGCAGCCTTCGTCGAGCGTCATCTTTTTGAGCTTAACGCGGTCACAGTTTTTTTCAGCCCAACTGCGCAAGGTGATGAGGAGTTGGTCCTTCATGCTCGGGCTTTTGTCGAACTGTTCGCTACCGTGGCCAATGCCCGCGCGAATAATGGCTCGTAGCGCCGGGAAGCGCGCTTTGAGAACGGTTCGTAGCGTGCTTAGGGCGCTGCGCTCCTTGTAATCGGCGGTCATCAGAACCGGCACGGGCCGCAGCTCGGCGAGCATCGGCAACACGGCCAGTCCGAGGTAGTTGAGCCCAGGGGTCATCAGGATCAAGCCTTCGATACCCTTGGGGTTATGCCTCGCCGTATCGATGGCGACGCTGCTGCCGATGGAAGCGCCAACCAAGTAGACGCGCTTTTCGTCGACCCCATTTTGGAGAAGAGCCCAGCGGCGCAAGGTTTCGACGTCTTTCCAACTCTGTTTGTAGGGTCCACCCTGCTGACGGTAATCGGCGATGAGAACAGCGAAGCCGCCTCGGTGTAAAACCTCACCAAAGGCACTCAGGCTTTCTTTCTTGTGCCGATGCATGGGCAGCAAGATGACCAGGGGGTGTTTTTTGTCGCGCCCCAGGTCGCCGCTAATAGGGGCCGAGGTGAAAAAGTAGGTTAGGGGACCACCGGCAGCCGCTGATATGCGCTGTTCGGTACCCAAGCTGGCCAAAAGAATAATCGTTGCGAAGTTCATGGCCCTGAACAAACCTGTATTGTGAGCCGAAGCAAGGGAAGATGATGTTTTGGGAGTTGCTTTGAAGTTTTTCGCCCTCTGGCTTTTACTCTTGTCGATGAGCGCCATGGTTCAGCCTCCGCTGGTCGGCTCTTTGCCTCTTTTGGCCCAGACCGACGAAGAGGCTGAGGTCGAAGACGAAGAAGACGAAGAAGACGAAGAAGACGAAGAAGACGAAGAAGACGAAGAAGACGAAG
>JAPKCE010000410.1 GCA_028823075.1 Myxococcota bacterium | reverse complement strand
ATTGTTGGTACTCATCATGAGCACGCGGGCTTCAACCTGCGCCTCGATGGAAAGCGGCAGATGGACGGCCATCTGATCGCCATCGAAATCGGCGTTGAAGGCCACACAGACCAAGGGGTGAAGGCGGATGGCCTTGCCCTCGACAAGCACGCATTCGAAAGCCTGCATACCGAGACGGTGAAGCGTCGGTGCGCGGTTGAGAATTACCGGGTGCTCTTGGATCACCTCATCGAGGATATCCCAAACTTCCTTTTTCTGGCGCTCGACCATGCGCTTCGCCGACTTGATGTTGGTGACATAGCCGTGGTCTTCAAGTTTTTTGAAGATGAAGGGCTTGAACAGTTCGAGCGCCATGATCTTAGGAATACCGCATTGGTGCAGACGCAGGTCGGGACCGACGACGATGACCGAACGACCCGAGTAATCGACGCGCTTACCGAGCAGGTTCTGACGGAACCGGCCCTGCTTGCCCTTGAGCATATCGCTGAGCGATTTCAGGGCGCGCTGATTCTGACCGGTGATGGCGCGACCTCGACGACCGTTGTCGAAGAGCGCGTCCACTGCTTCTTGCAGCATGCGTTTTTCGTTACGCACGATGATGTCGGGTGCGTTAAGCGAAAGCAGGCGCTTGAGACGGTTGTTGCGATTGATAACGCGACGGTACAGATCGTTGAGATCCGAGGTAGCGAAACGACCACCGTCGAGCGGCACCAAGGGACGCAGGTCCGGCGGCAACACCGGCACGTTCTCGACGACCATGAATTCGGGCCGGTTCGGCATGCGGTCGTTACCAGCAACCGAGCTACCTGAATCGCGCAGGTTCTCAATCACTTTCAGACGCTTCGAAAGCTTCTTGCGCTTCTGCTCACTGCGAGTCTCTTCAAGCTCGACGCGCAGCTCAGCGCTGGTCCCCGCCAAGTCGATGGCCGCCAGCAACTCACGGATGGCGCTGCCACCCATGTCGGCACGGAAGGGCTCGTTGCCCTCTTCGCCGTTGCCATGTTCTTCGAGCGCATCGTAATACTCGTCCTCAGTAAGAACAGCGCCCTTTTTAAGCTCCGTGTCTTTCGGGTCGAGAATGATGAATTTCTCGCAGTAAAGCACCGCCTCGAGCTGCTTGAGTTGCAGATCGAGAACGTAGCCAATGCGACTCGGCAGGCTCTTTAAGAACCAGATATGCGCCACCTGAGTGGCCAAACCGATATGCGCCATGCGCGTACGACGCACCTTGGAGCTGATCACCTCAACGCCGCATTTTTCGCAGACGATGTTGCGATGCTTCATGCGCTTGTACTTACCGCATAGGCATTCGAAATCTTTCACGGGACCGAAAATACGGGCGCAAAAGAGACCATCACGTTCCGGCCGAAAGGTCCGGTAGTTAATGGTTTCGGGTTTTTTCACTTCGCCATGCGACCATTCCTTCACCGTCTCAGGGGCGGTAAGGGAGATACGAATAGCCTGGAAGTCGAGGACTTCCTCAGTCTTAGGTAGAAAATTCCAGAGGTCCTTGCTCAAAGGATCACCTCCTCGCGCCCAAAGGCCCGAACAAAGGGTTCAAATCAATTAGAACAGCGGCGTCGCTTCTTCTTCTTCAGCGTCACGGTCGGTCAGCAACTCAACGTCCAGACAAAGCGCTTGAAGCTCTTTCATCAACACGTTGAACGATTCCGGGATACCTGCCTCGAGGACATGCTCACCCTTAACGATCGCTTCATACATGCGCGTCCGGCCTTGAACGTCATCCGACTTCACCGTCAGGAATTCCTGTAGGGTAAAGGCGGCTCCGTAGCCTTCGAGCGCCCAAACTTCCATCTCACCCAAGCGCTGGCCACCGAACTGGGCCTTACCGCCTAGCGGCTGCTGAGTGACCAAGGAGTAAGGACCGATGGAACGAGCATGAATCTTCTCATCGACCAGATGGTGCAGTTTGAGCATGTACATCACGCCAACCGTGATATCCTGATCAAATGCATCGCCTGTTCGACCATCGAAGACCGGACTACGACCGTTGACGGGCTGACGACCGAGATCGAGCAAGCGCGCAATCTCTTCTTCCGTAGCGCCATCGAACACCGGGGTTGCAACGTGCAGACCGCGGCGCTCTTTTTTGGCAACAGCCATGATCCCCTCATCGTCGAGGGCGTCGATCAGTTTCTTCTCAGAAGGGCTGTCGTAGTAGCTATTAAGCACCTTGCGCAACTCAGCGACCGATGCGCCACCTTCGATCATCTCGTCGAGCACTTCGCCGCTGCTCAAGGCAGCAAAACCAAGGTGAGTCTCGAGAATCTGACCAACGTTCATACGCGACGGCACGCCGAGCGGGTTGAGAACGAACTGAACAGGACGTCCATCGCGACGATAAGGCATATCCTCACGAGGCAGGATGCGTGAAACAACACCCTTATTACCGTGGCGACCAGCCATTTTATCACCCACCATCAGCTTACGCTTCACGGCGATGTAAACCTTGACCATCTTGATCACGCCAGGGCTCAACTCTTCGCCGCGGGTGAGACGGTCGATGCGCGCCTCAACGCGATCCTGAATGACCTCAACACGGCCTTCAAGGGCGGTGAACATGCCGGCGACAGCAACATGAATATCGCCATCTTCCACCTGCAGAACAGCAAGGTCACGCCCACTGAGTTCAGCAAGCGACGCAGCGGTCAGTTTGGAGCCCTTTTTAAGGATGACTGTGCGACCGGTGTCACGCAGATCGGCGTTGATCTTCTGTCCCGCCAGTTCGACTCGTGCACGATCATGCGACGAGAGGCGCAAAATGCGGATCTCATCACC
>JAPKCE010000409.1 GCA_028823075.1 Myxococcota bacterium | reverse complement strand
CGCGTGCTCGAAACCCCAGGGTTTGAGACGGCTTTCGGCAAGGTGGCCGGAGATGGCTCTCCCTTGGCGGCGCTGCAGCAGGCGAGTGATAACCCGGCAGATTTAGTCACGGCCGAACTTGAAGAGAAACAGACTCGCCCGCCGGCCCGTTTGAGTGAGGCCCGCCTGCTCACAAAGATGGAGACTTGCGGTAAAGAGATCGACGATGACGAACTGAGCGAAGCGATGACCACCCGAGGTCTGGGCACGCCGGCGACGCGCGCCGAGACCATCGAGAAACTGATCAGCCGCCAATACCTGGCTCGCGACGGTAAAGCACTGCGCGCCACGGCGAAGGCGATTCGTATGATTCAAGTCCTGCGCGCGGTTGGTGCCAGTACTTTGACCAGCGTCGAGTTGACGGGCGAAATGGAGTTCCGGCTCAAAGCGGTTGAAGGCGGCAGTTTGACGCGCAGCGATTACATGCTTCAGGTTCGCGCTCAGACCGAGGACCTAACAGAGCGCTTGCGCGATATGGCCTTCGATACGCTTTATCCGGAGAGTAAAGATCTCGGAACTGTTCCCGGCAAAGCAGACATGACCGTCAGCGAGACCCCGTGGGGCTATGAGTCCACTGGCGACGAACCCTTCTTCTTATGGAAAGACCTGCGCGGCTACGTGCTGCAGCCGGACCGAGTCCGCGACCTGCTCGTGCGCGAAGATCATACCGTGGGTCCGATCACGCTCTACCCTCGCCCAGGTATGAAAGGTGATTCTTACAACATCTTTCTGAGGCTAGCGCGCTGGAATGACGAGGCCTATGCTCAACTCCCCCAAAAGGGGAAGCGTGAGCCAAGTCGTTGGCATCTGGAGATTCTGGACGAGTCTGGAAAAGTTGAGCCCAGCTCTGCGATGCTTAATAAGCCCGACCCCGATGAAAAGGTCGTGGGTGAATTATGTACAGCGAAAGACGGTCAAGCGATTCAAGAGACCAACCTGCGCTATTGCGATGCGCTGGCACTCAAAGGAGAGCGCGGCGGTCTGACCCTGCCCAAAGACGTTTGTAAACGCGCTATGTCGAACGCCGAGGCCAAAGTCTATTTCGAGACCGGGTCAACGGAGTTTCTCGAGAACTTTATCTCGAAGCGCGGGCGACCATTTAAGGCAAAAATCTTCCTTAAGGCGAACGGTCGTCATGGCTTTGAGTTCGAGCCGCGCAAGCCTCGCGTAGCCAAGGCTGCCACCGATAAGGAGCCGGTCAAGAAGGCGGCGAAAAAAGCGGTGAAAAAGACCGTAAAGAAAGCAGTAAAGAAGACGGTGAAAAAGCGTAAAGTCGCCGCCAAAGAGGCTTAGGCTTCGAGCAATCCCCAGCGCAGACCGCCGCTGCTCAGCCGGTATGCTTTCCAGCCGTAATTACTGGCTAAAGCCTGGTGAATGAGCGCTGCCGGTAAAAGCGTGTCGACGCGGTCTGGATCCATCCCCGTTAGGCTTAACCGGTCGCGGCGAAGCGGCTTGCTGATGAGCAAGTCGACGAGTTCATTTAAAGCTTCGGAACTCAGTTCTTCGGTGCCGGCCATTCGGCAAAGGCGGCGAATGCTTCCGGAGCAGGCGTAGGCTGTGTCGACTTTCGGCGCGTCGGCGCTGAGCGGCGGGAGCATTCGATCCAGACGTTGGCGCATCCCCGAGATGCTTTGGGCGGGCAAAGGGTCGCTGTCCTGTGCGAGCCTAACCGCTCCAGTCGCTATGGAAATGAAGCCTGAAATGGCGCCCAAATCACCCCAGGCGACCTCAATTGAGCCCCCTCCGACATCGACAACCACCATGGGCTCGGCTGGTCTGCCTTCAGCAGCCCAAACGCCGCGCCAGGAGAAGCCTGCTTCTTCCAATTCGCTGAGGATGCGCACTGGCGTTTCGAGCTGTTCACTTAGGGCTTTGGCTACGGCTCCACCGTTTCGAACGTTACGCAGACTGGCGGTGGCGAATATCTTTGGCTCGACTGCAAACTGTCTTGCCGAGTTGATGTAGTCACGCAGCAATTCCGATAAGCCCGCTTGAGCCTCCGAACTGAGTTGGTTATCGCTGTTTATTTTGGCGCCCAATTTGGCCACGAACTTGCGACGACCAAGGGTTTTCCAGGCAAGACCTTCCCGCTGTGCGACGACGAGCACAATGGAGTTGCTACCTATATCGATGATCGCTTTTAGCGCCTGGCTCACACCAATTCGGGCACATCGTAGTAGAAGTACTCGTCGTGTGCGGCGATGCGCGACAGGGCTTCCGGAGGAACTTTGCAGATCGAATAGCGAATTTCGCTGAGGCGGTTCGGTGTGTTTGGCACGTGGGCGACGACGTGACGCGAGCTTCCCGGCAGTCGCTTCCATCCGTTCTTGGCGTTAACCTCGGGGATGGGAGCCGACTCATCGGGGTCCGGCAGTTCGACGCCTTCAGCGACCAACTGGGTGGCGATTTTCACGTCGGGCTTTTGAGTGCTGCGCCGCATACGGGCGCCAGGCTTACTTGCCGCTTCAGAGGCTGTGCGGGAGCCTTTGAGGTGGGTGCCGGTCATTCGCCGCCAACGCGAGCGTACTGCCATGGGTGTGATGCCAGTACGCTTACTGATCTCTTTATAGCTGTACCCGGCTTCTTTCATCTCGGCGATGGTGCTCAGGAGTTCTTCTTCGTTGCCTGTCATGGACGGCCTTTCACTAGGTTTGGGCGGCTGCTAGGCGGTAAGCAGGTGCTCTATAGGGAAGTCCCAAGCCGGCGACAAGCCCCGCATTTCGGAGGGCTCACCCAAATGTACAAATGCCCCGTTTATAAG
>JAPKCE010000408.1 GCA_028823075.1 Myxococcota bacterium | reverse complement strand
ATGAAACAAAGTTTTTGAGTGAAGATGAGCGCCCTTGTTGCTCTGGTATTGGTTTCTTGTAGCCAATCGGCGGTCATCGTTGACGGCGGCCCCCTCGGCGCTCCTGTGACCGATATCGGAGGTCAGTTCCCTAGCGATGGTATCTGGGGAATCGCTGTTACCACCATTAGCGGGCGTAGCACGATCATGGGTGAATTCGCGGGTAAGGCGATCATGGTGATCAACACAGCAAGCGAATGTGGTTATACGCCGCAGTTCGATGGCTTACAGCGTTTGCACGAGCGCTATAAAGAGCGCGGCTTGGTACTGCTTGGCTTCCCTTGCAACCAGTTCCTTGGCCAAGACCCGGGGAGCGATAAAGACATCGCTGATTTCTGCACCGCCAATTTTGGCGTCAGCTTTCAGATGATGAGCAAGATCGAAGTTAACGGAGCCGGTAGGCATGCGCTTTATAGCTTGCTTACCGAGCAAAGCGCTGAAGAATTGAGCGGCGATATCGGCTGGAATTTTGAAAAATTCCTGATCCGTCCCGACGGCGTTCCTGTGGCGCGCTTTCTGAGTACCGTTGAACCCGAGGACGCGCGCATAATTAGCGCGATCGAAGCGATCTTACCTTAGATTCCATAGCGCCAAACCAGCTTGCCTTGAACGCTCGTTCCCGCATCCTGCCAGTCTTTGTCGAAGGCTTGGTTGATGACGAGGTAGGCGTCGGCGCCGGGGCGGGGTATGGTGCGTAGGCGCAGGTTGATTAGGCTCTCTTCGGTTTGCGAATTCCATTGCATCAGCACACTGCCGTGGAGCGCTCGATTGAGGCTTAACCGCGCTCGCAGACTGTGGTCGCGGGCCAGCGAATCGCCCGCGCTGTGGCGCACCCAGTACAACCCGTTACTGATGCTTAGGCGTAAATGCTTGTTCGCTTTGAGTTGCATCCATAAGCGGCCGCTGCTGCGACGGGCGCCAAAATATTGAGCCTCTTCGATAGAGGTAAAAAGCCCGAGTTGCCGATGCCACCCGTTGGCGAACATGGCCTGAACTCCGAAGTCGTGATGGGGCCCCGCTTTGGCAGTGAAGTCATCCAGAACCGCCCAGTCTTCGGCGAGTTCATAGCCCTTGCCCTGGACGCTAATTTTACCCCACATCCCGCTGCGCGTTACGGCCTCGAAGGGGGTGATAGAAGCGCTGTAATGCTTCCAGTCTGCGCTCTCCTCGTCGGTCTCCAAATAACCACTGAACAGGCCGAGCTGTCGGTTGCGCAGCACGGCTTTAGGGTTTTTGTAGTGATGCGTATGGTGGGCCCTGAGATTGAAACGATCGACCCCGCGCAGGGCGACAAAACCGAGTTCCGGCCTGTAACTCGAGGCGATGCGTTCCCAGCTCATGTCACCATTCCATACCGCGTTAGGCCAGCGCAGCCCGAGACGCCAAGTCTCGCCCTGGTCTTCGCCCTCACCTTCCCCGAGTTGCTTGCTCAAGCCAGCAGCAGCGATGAATTCCAAGGTATGCTTGCCCAGGAACTCGGTGCTGCGCAGTCGCAGGTCGAGACCGCCCATTAGATCGGTCTGCGCCCCGTGAACCTTCATGGTGCCGATTGCACCAACCGTGGAGCGCTTAAAAATGTCCTGGGTGAGACGTAAAACACTGGCGTTCGTTGTGCGCAGCGCTTCCCATGCCTGTTCGCTCATCTGCGCACTCAACACGCCAAAGCGCGTGCCTCCTTGGCGCCCAAGAAGCCGCAGCCCGGCGAGGATGGGCCGAGTTTCGCCCTCGTCGTTGAGACCTATACGGCGGCTGTAAAACGGTTGGTTGCTGGCGCTGGTGCCAAAGGAGAAGAAGTTTTTCCCGTCCAGAAAGAACGGTCGTTTTTCAGGGAGGTACAATGAGTGATGGGTCAGGTTAAGCTGTACGGTATCGGCCTCAACCTGTGCAAAGTCGGGGTTCACTGTGAGGCTCAGTTTGACAGGCGGGCTGATCAGCACCTCCAAATCAAAACCAACACCTGCAGCCGTCTCTAGCTGCGAATCAGCAGCTTGCGGAACGATCGCCGCTGCCAAAGCGAAGGGGCGAAACTCTGCACGTTGTCCGCTGCGAATAGCGCGCAAGCCCGCCAGGCTACCGGCGACTCCGGGATCACTAAAACTAAAGCGCCGCTGCCAGCCCTGCCAGACCATCTCTTCTCGGCTAGAGGCAATGCGACGTTGGACGTTTAGGCCCCAAGTTTGGACTTCGCCGCGGGGGAAATTGAGTGTGGAGAAGGGGATGCGCAGTTCGGCTGTCCAGGCGCTTTGGGTCTGCTGGACCTCGGCCCACCAGATCCCGTTCCACGATTTGTTGCGCTGCCTACCGGCGTCGGTAACGAGCAAGTCTTTGCGCGCACCGTTGGGGTTAATTTCAAAGATATAGCCGTTTCGCCGGTCTTTCCAGGGGTCGATGAGCAGCGCTAAAGCGTCGTCACCGCGGTCAAAGTCGGGTTGTAAGAAATAGCCTTTGAGGGGTTGTTTTTGCTCGGCGCGAAAGGCCACGTAGAGGTTGTCGCGGTCAAAGGCGAACCAGACAAATGTGCGCTCGCTAGCCGGCGCTCCCTCTTGCGGGCTGCGTTGGCGAAGCTCTAGAATCTGTGCAGGACCTTGCCAAATGGACTCGTCGAGTGAGCCGTCGATTCGCGGCGGGGAGGTCACCGGTGCCGCGGTGATTTGAGCGCTTAGAAGTAGGATGAGTGTGGGCATAAGAGGCGGGTAGCCTGGGGTGGCTGGCGGGGACAGTGAATTTATCGAGAAGTTACGCCGTTTTCCTGCCTGCGTTTCGGTTCGTCTTCGGGATGGAT
>JAPKCE010000407.1 GCA_028823075.1 Myxococcota bacterium | reverse complement strand
CCGTAGCTGCCTGCGTCGATAGCGCCTGTCACATGCTCAGCTGCCTGCCTGGGTTTGGCAACTGCGATGAGACTGTCTTTGGCTGCGAGACCGACGTCAGAACATTAGAAAACTGCGGTGGCTGTGATGTGGTTTGCGATTTGGCCCATGGCGGCGAAACTTGCGCTGAAGGTCGCTGTGCTCTGCTCGAATGCGAAGCTGGTTGGTACAATATTAACGGCGACGACAGCGACGGCTGTGAATATCAATGCGAGCACTTTGCGCCGGGGCCGGACCTTCCCGATGTCGATTTTCGAGACAGTAATTGCGACGGAATCGACGGCGATATCAGTATGGCGGTGTTCGTCGCCGATTATGCCATGGACAATCCCTTTTGTGATCCGACCAGCCCCTGTGTTTCGCTGAGTCATGCACTGCAAGTCGCGGCTAATGCCGGGAAGCGCGACCTTTACGCGATGGGCGGCCGTTATGAGGGCATCGTCTCTTTGGTCAACGGCGTGTCAATTTATGGAGGCTATTCCGGCTCATGGGCGCGTAGCGCTGATGAAGCAGGCCGGGTCTTCTTGGTTGGACAAGTCGATGGGGCTTCGCAGCAGGCTATTGGCCTACGGGGCGAGTTCGTATCGGCGCAAATTGCCGATGTTACAGTGATTAGCCCCGATGCCATTGGTCAGAACCAAGGGCGTGGCGGCAGCAGTCAAAGCGTGCATCTAGTGAGCTCTAACCTGGTTTTTCGCAGGGTTCGCTTTGCAGCGGGCGGCGGTGCGGCAGGGCTCAACGGGACGCCAGGCCTAGGTAGCGGTCAAAATGGTCCGGCAGCTCCTGGGGCTAGAGGCGGCAACGCTCGCCGCTACAGCAGCAGTTGCGATTCGAGTTCGCGAGGCGGCGGCGGCGCCGGTGCGACAGGCGGCTGTGGCGGCTCTACCCGGGGCGGTAACGGTGGCGCTGGCGGCACTATGGACTCAAGCTGCGGATGGAGTTTAAACCTTAATGCTCGCGGTGGCTCTGGCGGTGCTGGTGCTGCTGATCGGCGCAACGGCGGCGGTGGCGGCGGCGGCGGTGGAGGCACTTGTAACCGCGGCGGCAACGCCGGCCAAGGCTTAGCTGTTCACGGCTCTGCAGGAGCTGGAGCGGCAGCATCTGGCAGGTTACACGGTAACTTTTGGTATGCTCACGACGGGTCTGCCGGACTGCTTGGTTTGCATGGCACCGGCGGCGGTGGCGGCGGAGGCAGCGGCGGTTGTGATTCGGGAACTGACTCGCATGGAGCAGGCGGCGGCGGCGGCGGTAGCGGCGGTTGCCGCGCGACTCGCTCTGGTGCTCCCGGTCTGGGCGCTGGAGGTAGTTTCGGTATCTTTGCGATCGAGAGCAGCGTTCAGGTATATGACTCGGTTTTCGTTCGTGGCGCGGGTGGCGTTGGCGGTTCCGGTGGCACCACGGGCTCGGGCCAAGCTGGCGGTTCCGGTGGTCTCGGCGGCGGCTCGGCTGGCGGCTCACAACCCGGTGGCAACGGCGGCAACGGGAGCAGTGGCGGACATAGCGGCGGCGGCGGCGGTGGCGGTGGCGGCTATTCGCTCGCGGTGCTGCGCTTGGGGGGACAATTCTTACAGGCCAACAATACTTTCGAAGGAGGAAGCCTGGGCGCCGCTGGAAACGGTGGGCAGGGCACGGGTAACAACGGTCAAGCGGGTGCGGCTGGAGCGCATGGAGCCTTTGCTGCCTGCGCAACTCGGGAGGCCTGCCAATGAGAACTCTTAGCTTATTTCTCGTCCTCTTTGGCGCTTGCGGCGATGACACCGTGGTCGTCCGAGAGCGCGTCTCGAACTGCGGTAACGGCAAAGTTGAACTCGGCGAACAATGCGATGACGGCAACGATGAGCCCAGTGACGCCTGTACCGACTCCTGTCGCCTCGCTCGTTGCGGAGATTCGGTCCAGCGCACCGATCTTAGTGCCGATGAATTCGATTTTGAAGGCTGCGATGATGGCAACGACTTAGAGAATGATGCTTGCAGTAACGATTGCGTACCTGCGGTCTGCGGCGACGCTTTACTGCGCGTCGACATCGCCGAAGGAGCCCCCGGGTTTGAAGCTTGCGATGATGCTAACGCCAACGACAATGATGCCTGTTTGAGCAATTGTCAGTTGGCTGTTTGCGGCGATGGTTTGTTGCGCAGCGACTTACGCCCAGGAGAAGAAGGCTTCGAGGCCTGTGACGATGGTAACGATGATGATTCCGATGCTTGCCGCGGCGATTGCACCGGCACGGTTTGTGGCGACGGCGTGGTCGGCCATGGAGAGATCTGCGACGACGGGAACTTGATCGAGGACGATGGCTGTACGAGCCGATGCACTGCCCCGAGTTGCGGAGATGGCGCCGTGCAGGCTTCGAGCGGCGAACAATGTGACGATGGCAACGTCGAGAATAGCGATGCCTGTTCCAACCGCTGTTTGTTAGCGGCCTGCGGCGACGGTATTTTGCGCTCAGACTTGGAATCGGAACACCAGGATTTTGAAAACTGTGACGACGGTAATTTGTCCGACAACGATGCCTGTACAGGCCTATGCGTCCCCGCGCGCTGTGGTGATTCCATCATTCGCCGGGACTTGGTTCCGGGGCGCGAGGGTTTTGAGGATTGTGACGACGGCAATCACATTGGTGGTGACGGTTGCGCTGCAGATTGCCAGGCTGAACGTTGCGGTAACGGCCGTATCGATCCGCTCGAGGATTGCGACGATGCCAACATTCGTGATGACGACGAATGTTCGAACGAATGCGAAGCGCGTAGCGCCTGCAGTGCCGAGGCCGAATGGCGTTATGAGA
>JAPKCE010000406.1 GCA_028823075.1 Myxococcota bacterium | reverse complement strand
CCCCCCTTGACCGAAGCTATAGCCGACCAGTTCGATGGCATCGCCGAAGCGCACAGGTTTGGCGAGCAGCGCGTCTTTCGGGATCGATTCGACAATCAATTCTCGCACCTGTTGACCGCGGCGAACAAAAGTTCCACCGCGGTTCATAAGGCTCATCAACTGATCGCGCATGAGGTCAACTTGCGCCGGGTTTTCAGCGGCTAGATCGTTACTTTCTTTCGGGTCCTGAAGACGGTCGTAAAGCTCAAACCTGCCCTGGTCGAGATGATAGAAAAGGCGCCATTTAGCAGTACTCACGGCAAAATGCTGACCACGACGATAGCTTTCGGTGAGGACAGCACGCTGGGCATCATACGGGCCGCCGCGCAAGGCCTTGAGCAAGCTGTACCCAGCACTCAAACGAGACTCGCCGCCACTGGCATTAAGCAAAGTTGGCGCCACATCGAGAATGCTCGCAGCTCCTTGGATTCGCCGCGGCATAAGCCCCCTCCCGCGCCAAGCCATCACCATGCGAGCCTCGTGAACGTGTAGATTATAGCCATGCCCAAAGCGCCCCTTTTCTCCGAGGCTTTCGCCGTGGTCGGAGACCAAACCAACAAGGCTCGACGGGTGTTCGGCAAGCCCCGATAATAAGGGTCCGAGATGGCTGTCCATAAAGGCGATCGAACTGGCGTAGCGAGCCTTCGTCGAACTCCCGAATTTAGGTTTCACATCGTGAAAATAGGGACCGTGAGGGTCAAAATAATGCAGCCATAAAAAGCGTTTGCCGCTGGGGTTTTTTTGCAACCAGGCGCGCGCTGCGGCGGTCACTTTATCGGCAGTATCCAAGCTGCGCGGAGTGATCACGTTGACCTCTTTAAAGCCCTGATCGAAAGCGTTGACCTTGATGTCGAAGCCCGAGACGATGGCGCCCGTGGCGTAGCCTTGTCCAGCCAACATCTCGGCTAAGGTTTCGACGCTGCTCGGTAGTTTAACGGTTGGCGATGAGATGCTCTCCTCGAACAGGCCGCTGATGTAGCCGGTGAGCTGCCCCATTCCCAAGCCGGTCAGCATGCTCGGGATGGCGATGGTGGTGTAAGGACCGCTGCTGAAGGCGTCGTCAAAGACCACGGCGCCGCTCGCCCAAGCGTCGATTTTGGGCGACGATGGGAAGCGACTATAACCGTAGAAACCCAAAAAGTCGGGGCGCAGCGCGTCGACCGACACCAGCACGATGAGTTTAGCCTCATCGCTCTTTGCAACGTCGCTGAATTTCGGGTCGAGTTGTTGCCCGAGTTGTTTCGAGGACAAATCCCCGGCGAAACAATCTTGATCGATACCATCATCGGGAAAATCGACGGCGCCCGGGAAACTCATGGGATCGAACGGGGCACAATCACCGCCGCCCAGCCAACTGCTCACCCCATCGCCATCGAAATCTGCCATGGGTCGCAGAACAGAGGCGATAACGCTGGCCATTGGGAAGGCGCCGTTGAGGCTTGCGGCGACTCGCTTTGACGAGCCTGGAAACAACAACAAACTGAACAAAAAGAGCAGCGAGCCGGCGAGCTGCACAGGCTTTACCGTGGCGACTCGATGCGCGAAAATGGCAACTAAAATAGCCGCCACAGCGAAGAGAGCGAAGCCGAGAAGAGGCCAGGGGTCGACCTCTTTAAAGAGCAAGTCGCGCTGCCACCAGAGCAGAGCGTAAAGCAGTGAAACCGCGGCGATACAGACGACTAAAAGATGCGCTGGCGAGAACCACGATGGGCCAGGAAGCCGCCGGACGAGACCGCTCAACTGGCGCGCGACGAGCAGCGCCAACAGGAGCGATGCTGCGACTGCTAAAGCGCGAATTAGCGAAGTATAAGCGGCCGTGGCGAAAACACCTTCAAGTCGTATCAGCAGCCAAAGTGCCAACCCAAACCCGACAAAGCCGACGAAGGTTGCGACGCTGAGCGAATAGGTCTTTCCGGCCTCCCCCGGTTCTTTTCGGTGGCGCCAGATAGCCAGCAATTTTTCATCGAAAGCAGTGCTTAGCGGCACGATTAATAAGCAAAGAACGACCAGCGATAAACTCGTTAATTGCAACAAACCGAGCCCGGCGAGCGAGCCCAGAAAGCCGCCGCTCGGCCAAGCGCCGCGAAAAACCGGCAGGCAGATATCGACGAGCCAAAACGGCAACGCCAAAGCGAAGGCCAGGGCAGCCGCTCTAGAGACTCGAGCGCTCATCGAGCCCCCTTCTTTGGTGCCTTTTTCCAAGCCCCCCAAATGAGCGGTTTGACCCGCGAAATTTTGTGTAGAATCACTCGCGTGCCCGTCGGCGTTTGTTGGAGATCACCGGGTACCGGCAACAGCTTGTCACTGCCGTTGTAAACGCCAAGGCTGATCTCGTAATCGCGAATGCCAAGTTTATCGAGGCGGCCGACAATGACCTGGTCTTCGATGAGCGCGCCCACCGGCCATTGCTTTGTTGGATAGCTACCGCGCCCAGGAACGTAGCCATAGCCCGGGGTATGATCTTTATTGAACGAGCGCTTACCCGTTTTGACACCAACCGCTATTCGCCAGGAGCGCTGCATCGGCCTGAGCGCTCGCCAATATAAGCTCAGCACATATACCGGACTTTCGGCTGTTTTGCCGCCGATAAACCAACGGGAACCGACCAATTCTAAGGCATCGCCAAAAGCTTGTGGCTGGTTAAGCGCAGCGCCGGGCGGCAGGTTGGCGGCGCGCATGCGTTGTACCGTGAGGCCCCGCCGCAACAAAACACCCTGCGCCAAATGCTCGTAGAGCTGTCTTTCCAGACCTTCGCTAAGTTGGGCATCTCGACCATGAATATCGTCAAGTTC
>JAPKCE010000405.1 GCA_028823075.1 Myxococcota bacterium | reverse complement strand
GAGAGCCGCGTTACCAACAGCTGAAACGGTCACCGAATACGAAATGCCTGTTGAACCGGTTGTTCTAGCCGACGAAAAATCTGGGCAAGAGGTCGTCGCCTTTGAAGATCCGCTGGCCGGATTACTCGATGATCCCGCTTCACCAGAAATTCTCGAGACTGAAATTTCGGGTAGCGAAGACGATTTCGGTTTCTCGCTCGATGCGTCGGAAGACCCATTACTCGATGTGCTCGGGGGTGAACTCGAGGAGTTCCTGCAAGAGCCCGAACAGGCGATGTACCATCTGCGCATGACCACCGGCGATGTCGTTGGTCCGTACATGAGCGATCGTGTCGAGAATATGCTGCGCACCGGTATGTTGCTCGGCAACGAAGAGATCAGTTCCGACGGTATGAGTTGGCAGCCTTTGGGTGCCCATGCGGACTTTGCTGCTTTCGTCGAGGGGGACTCCTTCTCTAGTGGCTTCGAAGACGATGGTCCTTCTTTCGCTATGGAGGGAACCGATCAGGAGCAACTACCGGAGTTGGTTGGCGTCCAGGTTAGCGTTGCCGGCGACAGTAAGTCCGTCGAGGTCACCACTTCGGAGCTCGGCGATGACCCGCCAAAGAGGGGTGGCCGCAAAAGACTGCTCGTTGGTGTCGCTGGGTTCGTGCTTATCGCCGGCCTAGGGGCGTGGCAACTCGGTAGCATGGGGAGTTCTGGCGATAGCGGCCAAGGAGATCAATCGGCTCCGCGAAGTCGCGCTGGCGTGGCGACGACCTCGTCACGGTTTTCGCGCATTAACGATGTGCTTAAAGAAGATCGCGTTGCCGCCCTGATGAAGCGCAGCACTTTGTTACGCAACGCGGTGGCCAAGAGTTCCAATCAGGACCTCGAAGCGCGCGTCGCCCTGGCGCGCATCGCCTGCGACTTGAACATCCGTTTTGATCTGCCTTTAGAGCGCATGAAGATGGTCAGTGCCTTGAAAGGGATGACCGAAGAGATGATCCGCGGTAATGCCTTCGACATTGCGCGAGCTTGTCGTTCTCTGGCCGACCGAAATGAAGGTCAAATGGAAGTTTATCTAGCCAGGCACATTAAGGCGAAAGATGTTGAGGCTTTGCAGCTGGGTATTTTAGTTGCTGCTACGTTGAAAGATAAAGCGCTTCTCGAGCAACGTCGCGAAATGGCACTTGAGGCGGGTGGCCCAGGTTATGTCGAACGCACACATTTTACAGCAGCTCGCGCCTTTGAGCGCATGGGCGCTTTGGAAGAGGCGCGTAACGCCTATGCGAAGGTAACCGATGGTGACTCGACACGCGCCGATGCCTGGCTCGGTCAGTCGCGCGTCGCCTGGGACTTAATTAAAGAGATCGACCCCCGTGAGCTTAACGAAGAGCAATTGGAACCGATCGAGGCGACTTTGGCACAGGCCAGGCGGCAGATCGATTCGCTCGGGCGTCATAAATTGTGGAAAGCCGAAATCTACCGTTTGCTCGGCGAGATTCAGTTGCGCCGCTCGGACTTTGGAGCGGCGGCGAGATTTCTCGAGAAGGCGCGCAGCTTTTTGCCTCGCGATACCAAGTTGGTCGAGCGGGTAGCTCGTGTACTCCGCCTAGGCGGCGATTTTGACGGCTCGATGGCCACTTGGGAGACTCTGCTTAGCATGGCCCCGAACAGCGAGGCCGGTATCGTTGGACTCGCCGATGTGTACATTCAAACCGCTGCCTACGAACGCGGAGCATCGAGCATTCGCTCCTTTATTGCCAAACAGACCAAGCCCTCGGCAGCGTCGATTTTCTGGCATGCTGAGCTGCTCTGGCTGGTGGGCGAGCGCAAACAGGCTCGTGAGATGTACAAAAAAGTGTTGCTCACTGATTCACAATTCGTGCGTGCTTTGGTGGCGATGGCGCGCATCGATATTCAAGATGACAACTTGGATGTCGCTACCCGCCGTTTACAAAAAGCGCGCAGCATCGATTCCGAGAACGCATGGGTGTACATCGGTTTCGGTGATTTCTACCGCACCCAAGATAATCACGAACTCGCCGAGCGCGAATACCGAGAAGCGATTCGCCGCGCCTCCAAGGAGCCGCGCGCTCATTACCTACTGGCTAAAGCGTTGCTCAAACAAGGTCGCACTGAGGACGCCTTCCAATCGGCGTCGACAGCGCTCTCCATCGAAGAGCGAAACCCTAAATATATGGTGCAAAAAGCAAGTATTCTAGATGAATTGAAACGCCATGATGAGGCAGTAAACCTGATGAAGCGCGCCATTCGCTTGATGCCAGAGGAGGATGGATTTTACGTTCAGTTAGCGCTCACCCTCATTAAGCGCGGCCGCGTCGATGAAGCCAGGAACTATCTGATTACCGCCGCTGGAATTGACCGAAAAAACGGCAACATCCCTTATCTTTTGGGCGTAACCTTTGTGGAGAAACAGGCAGAAAAGGCGCTCGGCTATCTACGCACAGCCGATCAGCTTCGGCCCAAACATGGTCCGACCTTGCTGTCGATGGGTGAGGCTTATTACCGCGCTAATCAATCGCTCGATGCGATCAACTCACTTACCGAGTCCATCCAGGCCGATTCGGCTGAGCCTGAGGCTCGTGAATGGCGCGCTCGCGCTTACCGAGATCAGGGGCAGTATCCTGAAGCATTGCTTGATATCGACCATGCGCTGCGCATTCGTGGCGCCAACGCAGGACTCTATTACGACAAGGGCGAGGTGTACAGACGCTGGGGCGGTCATGAGCAAACGCGCAACGCGCTGCGAGCTTATCGCCAAGCCGTGCGCAGCGATCGTGTTATGGGCAAAGCTTATTGCCGAATCGCTGAGTTGCAAATCGATC
>JAPKCE010000404.1 GCA_028823075.1 Myxococcota bacterium | reverse complement strand
CGACTGGCGAAGGGGGCGGGTTCACAGGGCATGGTCCTCGGACAGGTCGAGGACCTGGCGGCTCGTGCAAGAACTTGCCAAGCGGTGCTCGATGTCCACCATAAAAAGACGGGCTGTTTACTGCGCACTGCGAGCGCCTTAGGTGCTATCTTAGGCGGCGCTTCGGCAGATGAACTGGAGCGTGTAGAGCGTTTCGCCAGTCATCTCGCCATCGCTTTTCAGGCCCTCGATGACCTTCTTGATGCAACGGGAAATACCGAGTCTTTGGGTAAACCGACGGGCTCTGATGAGTTGCGCGACCTACCGACGCTTGTGGGGCTTCTCGGTCCCATTGGCTGCCGTGCCTTGGTCGAACAGGAGAGCGCTGCAGCATTGGCGGCGTTAGATTGTCAGCATCCCATCGAGGCACGCCTCGCGACGCTGACCCGCTGGATGATGGACAGGGATCATTAGATGCTGTTGGCGCTGCTTCTCATCACTGCCCCCGCGTCGTTGCAGATTGATGGTGCCGACCCGGCTTTACACGAGCGCCTGCATCGCATGTTGTTGCCACTGTGGCGCCGCAGCCTCGACGCCGAGCGCGTGGCTAAGCGGCTGCGCTCGGTATATATGCGCAGCGGTCGCTTTCTCACCGAAGTGGAGCACGAAGTCGAGGGCGAGGCCTTGCGGCTTATCGTCTCGCCATCCAAGCAAGCGCGTATCCAATCGGTGCGCTTCTTGGGCAACGCGGCGCTCAGCGACGAAGAACTGGGTAAAGCCATGTTTAACCGTTTGGATAGCGCCTCGGCACGGCTTCAGGGTTTGGGTAACTTCCTCCCTGAAGCGCTGACCGACGATGTCACGGGCCTGCGCCAGGCCTACTTCGCCAAGGGCTATATTTTCGCAAAAATAAAGCCCCCCCGAGTGTACGTCGATCCCGATTTAAACGCTGTTCGCTTGGAGGTGAGCGTCGTCGAGGGCGAGCGTTTTAATCTGGGTAAACTGGCCGTGACCGGGCTGCCGGAGGGGGAGCGTTTCGCCTTTGCAACCGGACAAGCCTTTTCGGTCAGCGGTATTCACGCGGCGGTCGAAAAAGTCCGCCTTGCCTGGATGCGCCGCGGGCACGCCTTGGTCCAAGTCAAAGAGCGCTCCGAGGTCGACGCAGCCGGCAATTCGGTGAGCTTGTGGCTGGACTTCGTCGCCGGGCCGCTTTGTCGCATCGAAGCGCTTGAGTGGGTGGGGGTTACGAAGGTCGAAACAGCTGTTCTTTCTCGGCTCATGCGCATTCACGCCGGCGATCGCTACGATCATGGGCTTTTGCTCGAAGAGATCGGTAGGCTGCGCTCGCTCGGCTTGATCATGGGCGCACAGATCGTCACCGCTGAAGGCGCTAAGCCCGATGCCGTGCGTGTGCGTCTCGTCGGCCAAGACGCCATGCAAAAGTGGTACCCAGCCTTCACCATGACCTATCTTCCGGGTGAAGGTGCGGTGCTTTTATTGCAGCTAAGCACGCCGAACTTTCTCGGCAAAGGCATTCGCTTTCGCGGTTCGAGTTGGCTTAGCTCGGAGCGTCGGTTGTTCGATCTCAGTATAGGGGTTCCGGCGCTTCTTCACCCGCTCGACAATCTTGGGTTCGAAATCCACAATCGCGACCGAAAGTACCCGACACTACAAGCGCAGAGCAGGGGGTTTTCAGCCAGTTACGGACGCAGTCTGGATCGCCGACGTCGTTGGTCTGTGTTCACGACTCTCGGGATTGACTATTGGGATTTGAGCTCCTTTACCGCCAGCGAGACGGTGGCCTTTGACGAGCCTAACGTGGGCATTCAAACCAGTTATGGTCTGAGCTACGACGACCGCGATTCAGGCCTGCTTGGAACCCGTGGGCAACGTCTCTCACTGAGCCTCGACCTGGCTCCTTCACATGGGCGAAACGGTCTCAGCTTTTCGGCTCAACGGTTGCAGCGTTTACCTTTTGGCTTTCGCGGGCGAGCTAAGTTTTCAGTTCGTCAGCAAAGTAGCGGCTCCGGTCCCCAGTTTGCGCTGTATATGGGTGGGCCAGGGACCTTGCGTGGCTATTATGCCTATACTGTGGCGCCGCGGCTAAGCTCAGGTGAGTTTGTGGGGCTGCCGATAGGTGGAGACCGCAGCGTTAACGGTGGTTTAGAACTGGGCTACGGGCTAAACTCGGTGCTCGAACCCTTCGTCTTTTTGGACGGAGGAAACGCTTTTCGCGACCGCTGGTTCGAGCAGCCGAGCAGCCCTCGGCGCCTCTACGGCGGTCTCGCATGGTCTTGGGGCTTTGGGCTGTTGCTGCGCTTACCCGTGCTTCCTTTCCGCTTTGAATGGGGCCGCCCGCTGACCCGCGGTCCGGGAGACCCCGAGATGCTGTTTTCGCTCGGCATCGGTACCAACTAGGAGATTCGCATGATCGAAATGCTCATGATCATCACCGCCGGGCTCTTTCTGTGGAAGGGCTCAGATTGGTTTGTCGCTGGTGCAGCGAGCATCGCCACAGGCTTTGGTCTCTCTGAACTGGTCGTCGGTTTGACGATTGTCGCCATGGGAACCAGCGCCCCCGAACTAGCGGTCAGCGTCACCGCAGCGAGCCTTGGCGAGGGCGCTATGGCGCTGGGCAACGTGGTCGGCTCGAACGTCTTTAACCTGGGTATCGTGCTGGGCATCTGCGCCCTCATTCAGACCCTTAACCCTCAACCCGAGGTATGGCGCCGCGACGGCCCGCTGCTCATCGGCGCCGTTGCAGGGCTTTGGTGGTTCGTTCGCGACGGCACCTTGTCGCGCATCGAGGGTGGGCTGTTGGTGGCTGTCATGGTCGCCTACATCATCTGGCTTTTCACCAAAGG
>JAPKCE010000403.1 GCA_028823075.1 Myxococcota bacterium | reverse complement strand
CTAGCCGCCTGTGGCGATGGGCATCGGTTTGAAGGGCAAGAAGCCTGCGACGACGCAAACCAACAACAAGATGACGCCTGTTTGAACGACTGCAGCCTAGCCGCCTGTGGCGATGGGCATCGGTTTGAAGGGCAAGAAGCCTGCGACGACGGAAACCAAGTGGACGATGATGGCTGCAGCAACGCTTGCATCGCTGCCGCGTGCGACGATCAAGTTTTGAATCAAGGCGAAACAGAGACCGACTGCGGCGGGCCATGCCCTGCTTGCGCGCCGGCCTTTGACAACGGAGTTTTTAGCCCCTGCGGTCAGACCGGCGCCAGCGGACCCTCGCAAGCGCAATGCAACGCAACCTACGCCGCAACCGACCTAGCGGGAGCGGTCACGTTAAGCGACGGAATCCAGCGCTGGACCGTACCCGCGACGGGCAACTACCGAATCGAGGCTTGGGGTGCCGAGGGCGGCGATCACGGCAGTTATGGACCAGGTGGTCTTGGCGCGAGAATGCGCGGTGACTTCGTTTTACAACAAGGCCTGGTACTCAAAATACTGGTGGGTCAAGAGGGCAAAGACGGCAGCAATTACGACACGGGCGGCGGTGGCGGAAGCTTTGTCGCACATAACGATAATACGCCGCTAATCGTCGCCGCGGGCGGCGCAACGGCGGGTAACTGCGGCAACACCCAACCGCGGGACAGGCGCAACGGCAAAGCGAGTATCGGTAACGGCAGCGGCGGAACCTCGGGCAACCAAGGCGGCTGGTGCGGTTGCGGAGGCGAAGGCAGCGCCGGTGGCGGATTCACAGGCGACGGAGGCGGCTCCGGTGGGCTGTCGTTCATCAACGGAGGCACGGGCGATACCGGGCGCCGTCCCGGACAATGCGTTGATGCCGGCTGGGGCGGCTTCGGCGGCGGTGGCAACGGCGGTAACGGCGGCGGTGGAGGCGGCGGCTATCAAGGCGGTAACGCGGGAGGCCCGGACGCCAAAGATGGCGCCGGCGGTCAAAGCTACAATAGCGGGCAAAACCAGAGCAACTCACCGGGTGTGCAGAGCGGTTCGGGCCGCATTGTAATCATCGGCATTTAACCTTTGAAACCTGCGACGAGGGTGACAACGACTGCGGAAACGAATCAATGAATCGAATATTTTCTCACCAGCGAGCGCTCATCTGCCGGTGGCTCATCCTCAGCGGATTGACCGCAGCTTGCATGCCGGAACTGCCTCAATTCCCGAACACCGCGGCGCTCAGCTGCGGCGACAGTATCATCGCCGGCGATGAACAATGCGATGACGGCAATTTTAACGACCGCGATGGCTGCACCAACTCGTGTGAGCTGGCGCGTTGCGGTGATGGCTTAAGACGCACCGATGGCAAAACCAGCTCCATGCAACCCTGCTGTATCGATAATCCGTTGAACTGCCCCGAGGGCGAATCCTGCATGAACGGGCGCTGCTCGAACCCGGAATTTGAACAATGCGATGATGGCAACGAGGGAAACGATGATTTCTGCACCACAAACTGCCAAACCCCCTTCTGCGGGGATGCGACCTTAAATCTCGGTGAGGCTTGTGATGATGGTAATTGCAGCCAAAGCGATGCCTGTACGAACAACTGCCAAATTGCTGCCTGCGGCGACGGATTCACCAATATCGTCAGCGAAGAATGCGACGATGCAAACCTGCAAAGCGGCGACGGTTGCGACAGCAGTTGCCTGCGTGAAGTCTGCGGTAATGGGCGCGTCGATGGAAATGAAGAATGTGACGACGATGCGCTCGAAACATCGGGAGCCTGTGTAAACTGCCGGAGAGGCAGTTGCGGCGACGGTGTCATCTTCCAGGGGCAAGAGGCTTGCGACGATGGCAACAGCGACCCTGGTGACACCTGCAGCGTCGATTGTCGCGTCGACGACCATGGTGACTCTTTGCCTACCGCAACTGATCTCGACTTATCGGGCGACGCGATGCGCGGGTTACAGCGAGTAATAGAAAACGCTGTTATCGCGCCAGACGGGGACGTTGACCTGTTTCGCCTCACCGCCTTAAGCGCCGGCGTTTACCAAATACGAACAGAACGTATTGACGGAGACCCGATGCTCGATCCCGCATGCCACGTCTACAGCCCAGACGGCATTCTGTCGGGCTCTCAAAACGACCAGTTTATCGGTGAAATTTCGCTGGATTGTTCCGTTGAAATTCATCTGGAAACCGGCGCCTCGGCCTTTATCAAAATATCGGCTGAAATTGGTAGCAGTGGTGCTTTTAATCTCTGGGTTCAAGAGCCCTGCGGAAACGGTATTCTCGACGCTGGCGAGGAATGCGACCCTGAATCCGAGCACTATAATCGCTTTCGCTGTCGCGCAGATTGCCGCTTGAGACGCCTGCTCGCGCTGGGCGGAGGCACGGGCTGTGCCGTGGTCGATGGCGGCGTCCAATGTTGGGGCAGTAACGCCAGCGGAATTTTGGGTGAACCCGAAAATATCCACCCGGCCGCTCGAACCCTTTGCGGTAACCAGTTTGACCGTTACGAGGGCAATATACCCGTATCGCTTCAACCGGTCTCGGTGATTCCACCGAGAAGCGGCATCGTCGATCTCAGCGCTGGTAGCAAGGAAAACATCTGCGCCCATGATTCCCGAGATCAACAAGCTTATTGCTGGGGGCGCATGGGCAACAGCACCAGTTTTTATAATCTACCCGACCAATTTGATCCGGAGGATTGGAGCCTTTGCGCCGAAGAGGAAATGCCCACGCATTCCTGGAGCACACCAGGCTCCTGTTTGCGCAGCCCCACTCTTTATGGCGCCGGAAGCGCATACACCGTGAACCAGCTTCGGGGGATGTCACTGGGTACCAACGCCCAATGTC
>JAPKCE010000024.1 GCA_028823075.1 Myxococcota bacterium | reverse complement strand
GGGCTTGGGCCGCTTTACGATGTGCGCCCAGACCTGGTGACCTTGGGCAAGATTATCGGCGGCGGTCTGCCGATGGGGGCGCTTCTGGGCAGCACTGCGATCATGGACCTGCTCGCCCCTGTTGGGCCCGTTTATCAAGCGGGAACGCTGTCGGGAAACCCGTTGAGCGTGGCCGCCGGTCTAGCCACCCTAAAACAGCTCAAAGAGGGTTCAGTTTATGATACTTTAGAGCAGCGTGCAGGTCGTCTACAGAACCAGCTTGAGGCCGCAAACCTGCCCGCTTTACAGGTGCAGCGCATGGGCTCCATCTTGTGGTTGTATTGCAGCGATGGTGCCATCCCGACTTCGGCGGTCCAGGTCGATACAAGCATCAGCGAGCGCTTTGCACCCTTGCATCAGCGACTCTTGTCACGGGGTTATTACCTACCGCCTTCGGCCTTTGAGGTTCTTTTCTTATCCAGCGCCCATAGCGACGAAGATTTAGCTGGGTTCGTCACTGCTTTGGTGGCGGCGAGCGCCTAGTTTACCACGAGGCGAGGGGCGGTAAGGACATCAAGATGGCCTCGGTATTGCCTCCGGTCTCTAGGCCGAACCGGGTGCCGCGGTCGTGAATTAAATTGAATTCCACATAGCGTCCTCTTTTACGCAACTGAGCTGCCCGTTGCGGCTCGCCGTAGGGTTCGTTTGCGTGGGCGTTGACCAGTCGGGGGTAGACGTCCAAAAAGCTGCGGCCGAGTTGTTGCACGAAGGCGAAATCGGCCTGCTTATCTCCGCTGTTTAATGCGTCGAAAAAGATACCACCTACACCGCGTGCCTCTTGTCGATGAGGGAGGAAAAAGTAGCGGTCGCAAGCCTCTTTATAGCTCGCATAATCCGCCACTTCATGGGCATCGCAAGCGCCCTTGAGCGCCTCGTGGAAAAGCGCTGTGTCGTCATCGTCGGCAACGACCGGCGTCAGGTCGGCGCCGCCGCCAAACCAGGACTTTCCGGTGATGATATGACGCGTATTAAAATGGACTGCTGGGACTTGCGGCGAGCGCGGGTGAACGACTACGCTGACACCGCTGGCCCAAAACCCAGCGCTCGCCTCGGTGCCCGGTAGGGTTGTGCGAAACTGTTCACTAAACTCACCGTGAACTTCGGAGAAATTGACACCAGCTTTTTCAAAGACCTGACCGCGTAGAACCGCCATGGTCCCACCGCCGCCCCCCGGACGTTCCCAGGACTGCAATTCAAAGCGGGCGTCGCTACCGGCAGCGCGTTCGATGGCTTCGTAGCTTGCGATAAGTTCGCCTTGAAGCTGACGAAACCAGTTTTTGGATTGGGTTTTCATGAGCGCTGCTTGGTCGGTTTTGTTGCTTCTGTTGTCACCAAAGCGTCACTCAAACGCGACCGGGGCAATAATGCTCATAATCGTTGGCAGCATGCAGCCCATTAAAGCTCATACCTATGGACAGGCTCAAGGATTGCGCTTCATGCCACCAGCCGACCGGTAGAAAGAGGGCATCGCCAGGGGCCAGTTCGGCGTTCAAAATTTCATCCGCCTTACAAACATCTAAGAGCCGTTTGCTGCGATGGTAAAAAGGATCGGTATCGCTGAGCAACCCGGGGATCAACGGCGAGGCCAAACGAAAGGTTTTTCGGCCGACCAGTTGAACGAATAGGGCATGACAAGTGTCATGATGCAGGGCGGTAAAAGTCTTCGCCGGCCCCATCCATAAACTGCAGCAGCCTTGGAGGTCGGCTTGGCTAACCCATGCCTCGCCTATCGGTGTGTCGCGCAGCAAAGCTTTGGCTTGTGGACGCTGCATCAAGTGGTTGCGAGCGACAAGATAGAGATCGTTTTGGGGCGCCTCGCTGCGTAGCATCTCAGCCCATTGTCTCGGGCTGATGCGGGTGATGAGGTCACGAAAGTCGCGGTCGGCATGTTTGGCGCTTTGGCGCTTGGTTAGAACCTCGATCGGCTCATCCCCTAAGCTTTCGGCGATGGATTCAGGGCTCCACTTTAAAGCGCCCCAGTTGGCAGCAAAGCCTTTTAGAATAACCGGTTGGTGATGTGCCAGCCAATGTTCAAAAAAGTCTTTAGAACCCAAGTCTTGGCGCTCGGGGACTTGGCCGTTTTGTTTGCAGACTTGCAGATGTAATTCAGCGGCCATCGCCAAGCGTTGACCGAGCTGCACTTTGGGGCGGGCGCTACGAAAGATGGGGGACAGCAGTATTTTCTCGATGGCTTCGAGCGCTTCTTCGCTGCCCAAACCGCCTGCGCAAAGAGCGGCCTCAACCTGGTCTAAAGGTGCGCCTTCGAGCAGTTGATCGGCCAGCCATAAGCGCTGTGCTTCGTTCACTAAGGCTCGCGTCTGACGTCGCGACTAGCAGGGCCGACGTCGCGCACTGAGACCCCTGCATCCCGCGGTGGCGGCATGGGAGGAACTTCGCCGCTGTCTTGCTCGGTGCGGCCTACATCAACCATGATGGGGCCCAAATCAGCCGTTGCGGCGTCGCGCTGCGGTTGTGGCATAGGCGGAATGGGGCCGCTGTCATCGGCGCCGCTGTCTCTCTCCTCGCCCGCGTCGCTCCATTCGCCCGCGTCGCTCTCCTCGCTCGCGTCGCTCCATTCGCCCGCGTCGTTCGTGAGGCCAGTATCGTCGAGGGTGCCAGCATCCCAGAGGTCGCCGGCATCGCCCGGCATCGGCGGTATCGGTTCAAAATCACCGCAGCCGCTGGTGGCGCCGAGAGAAGCTCCGAGCGCCAGGGCGAGCAAGCGTTTACGGCTTGCATCTAAGCGGCTCGGAGCTGCGTCGACCGGGGTTTTTCGGGCAAAACTGAGGCGAAGGTGTTGGCGTGGGTTTTTCATGTGCGTTGCTTAGCCCCAAAGTTTGGGCTTGTCACACGCGATCAGGACTCTCGGTAGGATCATGTCCGTCCTTGGCGAGGCTTAGCTGCGAGGGGAGGGGCATGGCTTTGAGTAGTTGCTTGGCGTCGGCCAAATTCGGTTTGGCAGGGCTCCCCACATAGCGCGAGATCATCACCTCGACGCGTTTCGCAGCGGCGGCGATGAGGCTGGCTGTTTTCGGTTTCTCGGCGAGTTTACACAGCGCTTCGACGCATTCTTCGATGCGATCTTGGCGCCGGCAGACGAGAAACAGATCGATCCCGGCATGCAAACCGCGCTCAATCGCTTCGCTCATGGTGTAACTATCGGCGATGGCGGCCATCTCTAGATCGTCGGAGATGATGACGCCGCGATAGCGGTATTGGCGGCGTAAGATGCCTAGAGCGCGGCCATCCAGGGTGCTAGGATGCTCTTTGTTGTAGGCTTTGATGATGACATGGGCGGTCATCATGGCGGCCATATCGGTCTGCGCTGCGGCACGAAAGGGTGCGAGTTCGACGTTCGCCAAACGATGCTCGTCGTGGGACAGCACGGGCAACGCAAGGTGGGAATCGGTGTCGGTGTCGCCGTGGCCAGGAAAGTGCTTACCGCAAGCGGCGACGCCCATATCCTGCAAACCCTTGGCGAAGGGCAGCGCCAAGCGGATCACCTGCTGTGGGCTGGTGGCAAAAGCGCGATCGCCGATCACCGGGTTGTCGGGGTTGGTGTGCACATCGAGTATGGGCGCGAAATTAATGCTAAAACCCAAGGCCGCTAATTCTCGTCCGAGTAAAGCGCCGCAGCGGTAAGCCAGTTTCGGGTCGTCGATCGCCCCGAGCTGCGCCATCGCTGGAATGTCCGAGGTGATTTGCCGCAAGCGGCGCACCCGACCACCCTCTTCATCGACGCCGAGCATGAGCGCTTTGCGGCGCCCGAGAATTTCGCCGTTTAGGCTGATGAGCTGCGCAAGGTCAGTGATGTTTCGGCGAAAAAGAATGACGCCACCAAGGCCCTGGTCAATCCATTTTGCGACATGATTTGGTAGGGTCGTGCCGTCGAAACCGACCATTAATAAGCGCATGGCTAAGCGCGAAGAAGCGTTCATGAGCGTACATCCAGATGGTCTCGAAGGCCATCGCCGAGAAAGTTAAAGCTGAGCACGGCGAGTAAAATGGCCAAGCCAGGAGCAATGGCGAGATGCGGCGCGACCAGTAGGTCCTGGGCACCGTCATCGAGTAAGGCACCCCAACTCGGTGTGCCCGGGGCGACACCGAGTCCGAGAAAGCTAAGCGCCGCTTCGCCCAAAATAGCACCGCCCAAACCGAAGCTGCCGTGAACCATCACCGGGCCGGCGATGTTGGGAAGGATATGGCGAAACATAATGCGTGGCGCCTTCATGCCCATCGCGTGACAGGCTTGCACGTAGTCCATTTCACGGACCTGAAGCACCTGACCGCGTACCAAACGAGCATAACCTACCCAGCCGGTCGCCGAAAGAGCGAGCACCACATTGGTCAAGCTCGGAGGCAATACAGCGGCGATGTAAATGGCCAGCAAGATACCGGGAAAGGCGAGCAAAACGTCGATGACGCGCATTAAGGCATAATCAAAACGGCCACCAAAATACCCAGCCATCAAACCCATGGTCACGCCAATGCTCAAACTGACAGCGACCACCGACAAGCCGACGGTCAAGCTGACGCGACAGCCGTGAAGCAGCCACGAGAGCACATCGATTCCGTTGACTCCCGTGCCGAGTAGGTTGCCCTCTCCCGGACTTAAAAGCTCTCGGCTGATGTCCATATAGGCCACTGAATAAGGCGCCAAAAAAGGGCCGATCAGCGCCGCACCAAGGAGCAGGGTAAAGCCAGCCAAACCGAGCTTGAGCAGCAGGTTCATGTGCGCATCCTCGGGTCGGTTAATTCGTAGATGATATCGACCATCAGATTGGTCAGCACGTAGACGCCTGCGATCATCAAGATACAGCCCTGAACCATCGGGAAGTCCATGGTCTGAATGGCCTTCAGCAAGAGCGTTCCGATGCCAGGCCAATTGAAGATTTTTTCGGTCACTACAGCGCCCGCAAGGAGGCTCCCTAGCTGCAAACCTAAGATGGTGATCACCGGGATGAGGGCGTTGCGCAGGGCGTGCCTTCCCACGACCACGCGCTCGCTCAAACCCTTGGCTCTCGCCGTGCGGATATAGTCCATCCCGAGCACTTCGAGCAGGCTTGATCGGGTCATGCGCGCCAACATCGCTGCCATCGCCGTACCCAAGCTGAGCACCGGCAAGACCAGTGAAAGCCAGCCCTCATTGCCGCCGACTGGGAACAGATCGAACTGCACAGCGAAGATCAGCAACAACATGGGTCCGAGCCAGATGCGCGGTGTCGCCAGGCCGATCGACGCAAAAAACAGCGCTCCTGCGTCGATCCAAGTGCCGCGGTGTAAGGCGGCGGCGATGCCTAGACTTAGGCCTAGTGAGGCTGACAAAAGCAGCGCTAAAATACTGAGAATCAAGGTTTGCGGCAGCGCCACTGCGATGGCCTTAAAGACCGTTTGCTCCGATCGGTAGCTTTGCAGTTCACCGCTTATGACGTCGCCCAAAAACTTGAGGTATTGTTCGCCGAAGCTGCGATTTAACCCGAGACGGTCTTCGAGCCGAGCGCGGTCGCTTTCGGTGGCTTGCTCGCCCAAGATCAAAGTCACCGGATCGCCGGGGACCATGCGCAGCGTCGCGCTCACCAGCAAGGAGGCGCCGAGCATGACCCCGAGTACGCCGGGCAGGCGCGCGATCAAGCGCATCCCAACTCCCGTTATGAGGTTCATAATTTACCCTCTGTTCGCCGGGCTTGGAGCAAGCCAAGCAGTGAGCCCGATGCTTTTAGGGCAACGCCGCTCCAAGGCTTGCGAACAATCCAAACTCGGTCCTCATGCCACAGGCTGACATAGGGTAAATCTTCGCCCAGAAGGGTTTGAATTTGACCGTATAAATCCGCCTGTTCAGCTTTGTTTACACTGCGTTCGGCGCGCCTCAGAAGCGCATCTGTTTGGGGGTTGCTATAGCCTCCTCGGTTGCCGCCACTGCGACGACAAAGGCCGCTTGAGCAGCTGTAGCGCTGGGAGGTTGTTTCGCTGCCCTCGATCCAGTCGCCTGGGCAATCTCGAACGTGTGCACAGGACCCTTTTTGGCCCGGTCTGGAATCGCTATGAAAGACCCAATCGAGAAGGGCTGGCGAGAGCACTGGAATCCACTCCATACGCACTAACTGGAAATTGCCCTTTTTGACTTGGGTATACAGCGTGCCCCAATCGTTGATGCGCAGCTGCAGGTCGATGCCGACGGCGGCCAGTTGGTTTTTTAAAACCAAGCTTAGGGCGCGCCCAAATTTCTCGGGTGTGGTGCGCATCTCCAGGCGCAACACCGGTTTGCCTTTGTTGTTGCTCGGCTGCTCGAGTAAACCGGCCTCGGTGTGCCAACCGGCGTCATCGAGCAGCGCTGCTGCTGTTTTGGGGTCGAACGGGCTAGGCTTTAGGCCCTTGGGATGCGCCCAGTGATCAGGTGGTGTCATCGCCGCGCTGGGGCGCGCCAGGCCCAAGTATTTATGCTCGATTATAGACGCACGATCGATGGCCAAGGTGATGGCACGGCGAACGCGCTTATCGGCCAATTCGGGGATGCGCATATTGAAGGCTAGGTAGGAGTAGCCGTTTCCTGGAGCGCTAATTAAGTTGAGCTCTAGGCGTTTTTTTAACGCTGCCAGCAAGGGTCTCGATGGTGTTACAGTGAGCACGTCAGCACGCCCTTTTAGGAGTTCGAGGAGCCGCGAGGTCTCATCGCTGATCACGCGCAGCTCCATGGTCTCAAAAGCCAAGCTCGGGTCGAACCTTTTGAGTATCAAACGATGATCTCCATCGCGACCAACAAAGCGCAGAGCGCCGGCGCCGGAAGGATGTTGGGCAAAAGCTTTTGGGTTTTTCTCGGCGCAGGCTTTTTCGATGATGCCCAAGGTGCCGTTATCGGCCATCCAGGCTGCCATGGGTCGACGCAAGTTGATTTGCAGGTCATAACCCTTGCCATCGGCGAATGTGATGCCTTCGACATCGGCTAAAATACGCTCTTTGCGGCTGCCCACGCGCGGGTCTCGCAGGCTTGTGTAGCTGTAGGCGACATCTTCTGCCTTAAGAGTCCCGCCCGGTGTGCCGTCAAAACATGGGTGGAAGTATACGTTCTTTTTGAGGGTTATTTTATAATGCTGCGCATCGCTACTCGTAACGCTCAAGGCCAGGTCCGGCACCACGCTCAGGTCGTCACCGACGCGTTGCAGGCCACGAAAGATCAATTCTTGAACGCGCATTTCCACCGCCGATGTGCCGCGCCTAGGGTCCAGGGACTCAGGCGGCTCGGAGAGCAAAACGCTCAAGGTTTGCGGGTTTTTGGCCTGCTGTTCGGGAATGCAGGCGCAGATCATGAGTAAGGCGAAACGTACCATGAACGGCTGTCTAACAGAGCAAAGCGCTTCGGGCCAGCGCTCTAAAACCGGTGCTCGAAAGATGCCCGTTACGTTTCTTTGTTTGGCGGTGATGGCCCCGGTAATCGGCGCTCCTACGCTGCCCTTAGGCGGCGACGCTCAATCCATAGACCGGCGGAAAAACCAGCTCGCTCAGGCTCAGAGTTCGACGAACCAGGAACTCGGTGACGCTGCCGGTGCGCTTAGCGGGCCGAAGGCCTCGCAGGGTAAAACTGCCGGTGAAGCGATCATCGAAGCTTTGGAAAACCCGATTCTTCGAAAAGCACAAGTCAGCGTCGTCGCAGTGGATTTAAACCGCGGTCGTACGATCTTTTCGTACCGCCCTAACGCCTTGCTGAACCCTGCATCGGTGGTGAAATTGTTTACTGGAGCCGCTGCCTTGCATTACCTCAAGCCGGAGTACCGATTCGAGTCCAGTGTCTGGCTCAAAAAAGAGGAACTCATAGGCGGCGTTCTCAACGGCGATTTGCATATCCTCGGGGGCGGCGACCCGACCCTGGTCAGCGAGCGTCTGTGGTTGTGGGTCACCGAACTTCATCATCTCGGTCTTGATGAGATCAAAGGTGATCTGGTAATCGATGAGAGCTTTTTTGATGCAAGACGCATCGGCCCTGGGTTTGACATGGAGGACACCGATTTCGCGTACATGGCTCCGGTCGGTGCGATGACGGTCAATTTTAACGCGGTTGGCGTGCATATTCGTCCTGGCGACAAAGTCGGCGCCGCCGCCGTGGTATCTGTCGAGCCAGACACACCTTATGTTAAGCTCGATGCCAAAGTACGCACCCGAAAGGGTAGCGGCCAGTACCTGATGGTCGGATCAAAGGCGGGTGCTAAAGGCAACCGTCAGGAGTTGCGAGTACGCGGTTGGATTGGTATTAATCAGAGCCCGAAAGTGATCTGGCGCAAGATCGATCATCCGCCTTTGTACGCCGGTTATACCCTGCGTGATATGTTGCTCCGCCGGGGCATTAAAGTCGGTGGAACGGTCAAGGTTGGCTTGGTGCCGAAAGGCGCGGAGCGTTTCCATACCTTTGTCTCACGGCGCTTGTCCGAAGTGCTCGATGATCTTAATAAATACTCCAATAATCTAGTCGCCGAACTCATCTTGAAGACCATCGGTGCGGTTGTCTTTAAAGAGCCCGGGTCTTGGGAGAACGGCATCGAGGCGGTGCAGCGATTTTTGAAAGAAGAGGTGGGCATTGCGCCGGATCAATACCTGATGCGCAACGGTTCTGGACTTAACGATACCAACCGCTTCTCGGCGGCGCTGGTGGTGCGCCTCCTCGACTACATCTATCGCAGTCGGGAAATTGCCTATGAATTGATCCCTTCCCTAGGCGTTTCAGGTGCCACGGGTACGGTTCGCAATCGCTTAACTGGCGATGGTGTGCATCATAAAGTGCGCGCAAAAACCGGTACGCTTACCGGGGTGACGGCGCTCAGTGGCTACATTATGAGCCGCGATCGTGTGGTTGTCGCTTTTACGGTGCTGGTCAACGGGCTTACCGTATCGCCCCGCCGCGCCAATAAGGCAGTGGACAAGATCGTTGAGGCCCTCTCGAGCATGCCTTTGCACGGAGGCCCGACCACGTGGGAACCGAAGGGGCATTTGGCCAAATCAAAAGGGCGAAAGTGAGCTTTTTTCAATTGAACCTAATGCGCTCGTGCTCTCGCGCTATCGTGCCCAACGAGAAGGTTGTCATACCCCCCATGTATACTTTCTCTGGTGGTCGCTGAGAGGCAAACCCGTTATGGGGCCTCCTGAAACCGCTCAGCGATGAGCAACGATACGCTTTGGAGGGTGTTATGTCTGGTGTAAATAAAGTGATTTTGATCGGTAATCTTGGGAAAGACCCCGAGGTTCGTATGACCAATTCCGGAACGGCTGTTTGTGAGATGGGCATCGCTTGTACCACCAGTCGTCGCACCCAAGATGGACAGTGGGAAGACCAAACCGAATGGGTTACAGTGGTCACCTTCGGTCGCACCGCGGAGAATGCTGGAAAGTACTTGGCCAAAGGCCGTTCTGTCTATGTTGAAGGTCGCTTGCAGACACGCAGTTGGGACGATCAAGACGGCAAAAAACGTTACAAGACCGAAGTGGTTGCCAATACGCTGCAATTTTTGGGCGGACGCGGGCAAGACGACTCCTATTCGAGCAAAGCTCCCGCTAGCTCGGGCGGCAGTCAGCAAGGCGGCGGCTATGGCGGCGGTCAGCAGGGCGGCGGTCAGCAGGGCGGCGGTCAGCAAGGTGGCGGCCAGCAAGGCGGCGGCGGCGGCGGCGGCCAGCAAGGCGGCGGCCAGCAAGGCGGCGGCCAGCAAGGTGGCGGCCAGCAAGGTGGCGGCCAGCAAGGCGGCGGCTATGGTGGCGGTCAGCAAGGCGGCGGCTATGGTGGTGGTCAGCAAGGCGGCGGCTATGGTGGCGGTCAACAGGGCGGCGATCAGCAAAGTTCGGCGCAAGGCGGTGGTTACGGCGGCGGTTATGGTGGTGGCTATGGCGGCCAACAACAAAGTCAGACGCCAGCGCCAGCAGCTCAGCCGGCAACCGCGCCCCCTTCGCCAGCGGCGCCAAGCCCTGACCAACCGGTCAACCAGGATTTCGGTTTCTCCAGCGAGAGCGGCAACGACCCGGTTCCGTTTTAGGCACTGAGTTTAAGCCAGGAGCGCTGGGAAACAGGGCCTCCGTGTAAAGCCGAGGCGTAACCGCTGCGAGCGATCACCAAATGATCGACCAGTGTTAGGCCTAGCCCTTCGAGTTTTTGAGCCACCAATTGGCTGAGTCTTCGATCTTCATCGCTAGGCCTGGCGTCTCCGCTAGGGTGGTTGTGGGCTAGGATAAAGCGCCGAGCACCGCTGGTTATGAGCACTTCAACCAAGGCTCTGAGTGGCAACGTGCAGCGGTCGATACCGCCGCGAGCCAGCTCGTCGCTGCGCAGCACGCGACCGCTGCCGTCGAGCGAAACGACTACCATGCGTTCATCGGCCGCGAAGGCCAACCGCTCAGCCAGCAGTCGGTCCACCGCTTCGGCGCGGTCTTGGACGGTCTCATCCGGTGCCCGTAACAACTTGCAAAAGAACAGGTGAAGGGCTGCAATTTGAGGACAGTTGTCAGGGTTTCTGGCGCAGAGTTGCAACAAGCCGGAGGGGCTAATGTCGTCGGGCCAGGAACGCTGCGGCCAAAGAAATTGGAGAATCTGAAGAAAGCTCGCAGGCAGGTCTTGAGCATGCCCATGACGCTCGGCTAATAAGTCGGTCCCTCGGGTCATGTTGCGCTCCTTATGCCCACTGTTTAGGCAAGGAGTATACCCAAGCATAACTCGGGATTTAACAGCTGCTTATAAGAGCGCCCTGCGCGCTCTGGCGCGTAAACCGCGCGCTTTATGGAGACGAGCATGGAAGCAGGCCAACAACCGGTCGATCTAGAAGCCGAACGTACTTTCTTGGGCGGTCTGATGCTCGCCACAGAGCTCAATGAAGATCATCTTCGCTTGGTCTGTGAAGAGGACTTTTTCGATAGGCGACACCGACTCATCTACAAATCGATTCTTGAGGAATCGGATGGCGGTGGCGCCGATGCGCCGAGCTTGGTGGTGATCGATCGCCTGCGAGCCGAGGGTGCTTTGGCGACGGCTGGCGGCGCCGAGTATATCGAGCAGATCGTCGCAGGTCAGATGATTCCCAAAGCCTCGGTGCAGCATTCGGGACGCATTGTTTCGGAGCAGGCCCAGCTCCGCCAGTTGATCGGCGCGGCACAGGCGATCATTCAAGCAGCGCAAGAAAAAGAGGTGGATATCACCGCCAAGCTCGATGCCGCTGAGAGCAGTATTTTACAGATACGCAATCAGCGAGACAGCGGTCGCGGCATGCTCGATATGGTCGGCGTGATGCGCAACATCACGGCGCAGATGACCGACGGAACCTGGGGAACGGAGCGCGGCCTGCGTACGGGTTTTGAAAAACTAGATAACTTCCTCGGCGGCTTACAACCCGGTCACTTTGTAGTGATCGGTGCTCGCCCGGGCATGGGAAAGACCTCGCTAGCGCTTACCATGGCTGCCAATGTGGCGCGTCTCAACGATTGTGCTGTTGGCGTCTTTAGTTTGGAGATGCCGGCCCAGGAATTGGTCGAACGCTTGCTCGGCAGCACGGCCAAGGTGAACATGTTGGCCCTGAAACGAGAGCCGCCGAGTTTCGATGCGGACAAGGATCGATTTTTCCATCTCATGAACCGCATTGGCGATGCCCTCTCGGCGCTCGATAACACCATCATGCAGGTCGATGACACGCCCGGGTTATCGCTCGCTGATGTGCGTCACCGGGCGCGTCGACTGGCCGCTGAGGTTGCCAAGAAACACGAGGGCCGCAAGCTCGGCATCATCGTCATCGATTACTTGCAGTTGATGCGCGCTTCCCCCGGAAGTTCCAAAAACCGCAGCCGTGAGCAGGAGGTCGCGGAGATCTCCAACGGGCTTAAGGGCTTGGCGAAAGAGTTGGGTATTACGGTTGTGGCTCTGTCTCAGTTGCGCCGTCAGGTGGAGCAAGAGGGGGGTACCGGTGACGATGGAAAAACCAAGGGTGACCGAGAGCCGCGTCTGTCGGATCTGCGTGAATCGGGAGCGATCGAGCAGGACGCTGATTCGGTGCTGGCCTTGCACGCGCCACCGCGCGACGATGACGACGATGAGGCCAGCGTCGAAGATAGCAGCACGGTTAAGTTGTTGGTGCTTAAAAACCGTCATGGTGAGCGCGGCGCGGTGATGCTTAACTTTATTCCGCAATTCACCCTCTTTACGTCGCAAGTCGCCAGGCGCGACGATGTCGTGCCGAGTGTTCATTAAATGCTAACCTGCGCAATTTGCTCTAAAAGCTATGCTCAAGACGGTAAGCACAGCCCCTTTTGCTCAAAACGTTGTCAGGACGTAGACCTCGGTCGCTGGTTCGGTGGGAGTTATCGCATCGCCAGTGACGAGCCGCCCGACGAGGTCGAGCTCGAAATCGCCCGTCGAAAGGCTTTGGATGAATAATGAGCTGAGTGATTTTGAGCGCTGCGACCGCCGTTTGATCATGTACCCAGACCTTAACGCTCAAGGTCGTTTGTTCGGTGGGCGCTTGCTCGAATGGGTCGACACGGCAGTGGCCGGTTTTGTGATCGACCTGACCGACACCAAAGATGTTGTGACGGTGAAATTTAGCGAGGTTATTTTCGAAGCCCCAGGACAACTCAATGATGTGGTTGAGATCTGGTGCCGCCTCGATAAACTCGGCCGGAGCTCCGTCACGGTTTCGGTACAGGTGATGGTCAACCCATGCGCCGGCCGGCCGCGCTATCGCATCTGTCGCTGTCAGGTGACTTTTGTGCAGACCGACGGCAGCAACCGCTCGTTGCCTTGGGGTGAAGCGGTACGCCAGCGTCTGGTGAGCCCATGAGTCTCGACGAACTGCGCAGCGTCCTCGACGACGCCTTGAGTCGCGGGAAAGTGTATATCCATGTTGACCCGAGTATCGACGGTGTCGATCTGCCGCCGCCGCTCATGCAGCGCGAGCGGGTGCCCCTGGTGATCGCTTGGCAAGCACCGCATATCGACTTGCAATTAGGCGAGCAGGGCATAGCGGCTACGTTGCGGTTTTCGGGTAACCCCTACCGTTGTGTGGTACCTTGGCCGGCTCTTTTAGCCGTGATTTCAGACCATCCTGTCGCTCAGCGTCAGCAGCCGCCTTTACAGGTTATGGAAGGTGGTTCCGAAAACAACGCGAAAGTTCCTCGGGAGCGCCCGCACCTGAAACTTGTAGATGACTGAAATAACACAGGTGTTTCTTAGTGACCTAACTTTGACAGGTCGCCATAGGC
>JAPKCE010000402.1 GCA_028823075.1 Myxococcota bacterium | reverse complement strand
CCATCTCGAAAGAAAAATAGGGGCTGCTGGTGAATCTGGACGTTGCCATCGGAATTAAACATCGGAGCCGGAATCGCCGCGGGCACCCGGTCCGAGCAATTGCTAACGGGAAACATTAAGATGGCTTGCGCCAGTAAAAAGCTGATCATGATCTCTCCACCATTGGGTCAGTGAAGCTGAAGCTGGGCAGAGGCGCAAGGGGATGGACAAGGACTGCGCGGCCTGTCAGAGCCCGGGCGCTCAATGGAGGCGCTAATGTCAGAGATCATCGCCATCTACGGTCGCGAAATTTTAGACTCCCGAGGTAACCCGACGGTCGAGGCAGATCTGGTGCTCGAGAGCGGCGCAACTGGCCGCGCAGCGGCGCCGTCAGGAGCCTCTACCGGGGCCTTCGAAGCCCACGAATTGCGCGATGGGGGCGAGCGTTACGGCGGCAAAGGCGTGCGCAAGGCTGTTGCGAGCATCAACGAAGACTTGCTCGCGGCCGTGCTCGGTTTTGAACTCACTGATCAGCGTAGTTTTGATCACCTGCTCATCGCCAGCGACGGCACCGAAAACAAAAGCCGTTTGGGGGCCAACGCTCTTCTTGCTGTCAGCCTAGCCGCTTCGAGGGCGCTGGCCGAAGAACGCGGCCTTCCATTGTACCGCAGCCTTGGCGGCGCCGGTGCTCATACACTGCCGCTACCGATGATGAACATCGTCAACGGCGGCTCCCACGCCGACAACAACATCGATCTGCAAGAGTTCATGGTGGTGCCCCACGGCGCCGAGACTTTTACTGAAGCGCTACGTTGGGGCGCCGAGATCTTCCATTGCTTAAAAGGGGTACTGCGCAGCCGTAAGTTGGCGACCTCGGTCGGCGACGAGGGCGGCTTTGCACCCAACCTCAAGAGCAACGCGGCGGCCGCTGAACTCATCCTCGAGGCCATCGAGAAGGCTGGTTATCAACCGGGAGACCAGGTGAGCTTGGCGATCGACGCCGCGGCCTCAGAGTTTTATAAAGACGGTCTGTACAACTTGGCTGGAGAGGGGCGCGTCATGGACAGCGCCGAACTCGTTGGTTTCTGGTCAGATTTCTGTGCGCGCTTTCCGGTCGTTTCGGTCGAAGATGGTATGGACGAAGAGGATTGGCCGGGCTGGGCAGCTTTGACCGAAGCGCTGGGTGACAGCACTCAGTTGGTGGGCGACGATCTGTTCGTGACCAACCTAGTTCGTTTGCAACGCGGTATCGATGCGGGAACAGCCAACGCCTTGTTGGTGAAGCCGAATCAGATCGGCACCCTTAGCGAAACCATCGACGCGGTTCGGCTCGCACAGTTTAACAGCTATGCGACGGTTATTTCACATCGTTCCGGGGAGACCGCCGATACCTTCATCGCTGACCTTGCGGTTGCGATGGACGCAGGGCAGATCAAGACCGGCAGCCTATGTCGCTCAGATCGTGTGGCCAAGTACAATCGTCTGTTGCGCATAGAAGAAGAGTTGGGATCGACGGCGGTTTTTGCAGCGCGGAGCGCGTTGCGTAATTAGTGGGGAAGAGATGGCTGAGAACGCGAAACAGGCTGAATCGGATCGGCGTGGGCGCTCGCGCAGCGGACGCAGCCTCGCTGAAAGGCGGCTCGATTATTGGCGTCAACTGGAGCGGCTAGGCAGCAAAGTCATTGTCGAACAACCGCATTTAATCGCTGATGAACTGATTCATCATTACAACCAGACCGAGGCTCGTGTGAAAGAGTTTATGGTCTATTTGGAAGCTCTGCGAAAAACTATTGAGGCCGAGGAGTCGGGCTTTCGGGAGTATGAGAACCAGTTTCTCGAGCGGCTCGAGCGCGAACGAAAAAAACGTGACCAAATGAAAGCTAAGATTCATCGAGACCGGCCCGATGCTGACGAGTTGGCTCGTCAGCTAGCCTTGGGCGAAGAAGAGATGAAAGTGCTTGAGCGGCGCATCGTCCAGGAGGAAGCCAAGGCGGCTGGCGAAGTGCATGAGGCGCTCAAGGAGCTCCGTCTGGAGCGCATCCGGCGGCAGCGGAAAATGGAGCAACAGCGAAGCGAACTTGTCGATGCTCGACGTCTTGATCGTTCCGAGACCGACCCTCGGCTGTTGGAGATCGGCAAGCAGATCACCAAGCTCGAGGCTGAACTTCATGAGCAAGAGGCAGCTATCGACGAGCGCCTGGGCGAGCACCAAGAAAATTTGCGGCTTTATTCGGGGCAACTCAGCGAGCTACGAGATGATCAGCGTGATCATCTAATTAAAGTCGGCGATGCGGTGTTTCATCACCAGCTTGGCGATGATGATCTCGCGGGCTCTTTCCAGCGATTACGCCGCATGATTCGTGAGGCTGTAAAGTGAGACTGGCTCTACTTGTGTTTCTGGTTGGGACTCCTTTCCAGGCGCAGGCGTACGACGGCCGTATTGGGGACGCTGTCGTCGAGTTGCGTAGCGGCAATGTCGGCAGTAGTTTAGAGCTTAGCCAGATGCTGCTTCCCAAATGGCGCGGAGGCCTACTTCTTAGTCAGGCTTGGAGCGGTCAACAGATGCCCTTTGGGTTGGGCATGCTTCTCGCTTACGAGGGCCACCGGCGCGGTTATGCGCTGCTGCCTCGGGCTCGCCTCGCGACGGCTATCGCTTTGGTGCAAGATGGCGGTTTGGGCCTCAACGTGCAGTTGGACGCGGGCCTGCTTTGGTATGTTATTCGCTCGGCGGGGGTCGGGCTTTCGCTCGGAGCCCAACTCTGGGGTAGCAATTTGACCCCCGACGCGAGTTTGTCGCTGGTGGCACGCTGGTGACTCTGTCGAACGACCGATGCACGGGGGCACTATTCTCCTTTAGATTGCTCTTTATGAGACTCTTAGTTTTAAGCTTGATC
>JAPKCE010000401.1 GCA_028823075.1 Myxococcota bacterium | reverse complement strand
CTCATGGTCCAACGGTCACTTTGGTTTGGTGAGTGGAAATAATGAAATCGTTACCGTCATTACAGCACACAGTGGTAATCAATGGGCTTGTGGTGGAAACCAAGCACCAGGGGGCGAAGGCTACACCGGGCGTAATGGGGTTTCCAATATGAGGATTTGGGCGAAGTAAGACCACGAGTTATCGAACACCCACCTCGATTTGGTCACCGCTTTGGCTTAATCAAAACCACCCCCAACACCAACCCCAAGCCCCCCAAGCGATACGGGCCTTGCCAGCAAGCCCCGCCGGTGTTCTGACCCTTCGCCCAGCCAATTCAGCGCCCCAATAGACCCGAAGGAAAAGCAGAAGCGATGTCGGTCATAAGAAGCGCAGCATGGTTGAGCCTGCTCACCCTCACGCTCTCCTGCTCTCAACCCGCGGGTGTTATCGAGCAGAGCGGCGAGCTGGCGCTGGGCTTGGATCAGGCTCTCGGGCTGTCTCTTGTCGATGTCAAAAGCGCTTACACTGCAGCGGCTAACGAGGCCGGCGTCTCTCATGCCCGTTTGGCGCTGATGGCCGGCGGCGAAGGCGGTGTTCACGGCGAACTCAAAGTCGGCGAGCGCACTTATTTGGCTGATTTGCCGCAGCGCGGAGCCTGGAAAGACCTGCTGCGTTTATTGGTAGCAGCGCATACCAAAGCCGAGACGATCGGCGCCGATAAAGAGCTCATCGCCAAGCTTTGTGCCTCGCAAGACTTACTGCGACGAACTGCCGGGCAAGCCTTGCTTGGCAGCGCTGATGAGCGAGCCTTTGATGCTTTGTTTCTTGGGCTGCTGCCCGATACGCCGCCCAGCCGCATTCGCCAACTGGCGGCGGTTTTACTCAGTACCAAAGGACGCTTGGCGACCATTCATCTCATCCATTTGAGCCAGCGTTATCCCGAGTTGCTCGAAGAGCTTCTCGGCGCCGTGGCCGAGCGAGACGAAGATGTTGCCCTGTTTTATCCCACCGGTGTGGTGGCTGGGCATGACTAAGTTTCGGCGCGCCAAACGGCGCGCGCCGCCTTGCAGATGCGTCAGCAATGAGGGTTCTGTTTATCCTCTGCTTAGGCGCCTGCACCACAGCGCCGGTAGCTCCCAAAGTGGCTGCTGGCGCCGATCCACTCGCCTATTGGCCGCTCAAAGACGGACAGCGTCTGAGCTTTGATGTGCACAGCGCCGGCGGTAAGTCCGAGCGCAAAGTGCGGGTAAAAAAGCGCAAAAATAGCTGGTTTCAAGTGGGGCGTGGTCAGCGCTTGCGCCACGACGGCGACGGCTTGTTCGACGGCGAGCGCTACCTTATCCGCCGCCCTTTAGTGGTGGGCGCATCATGGCATGCCATCCCGCGCCCTGGGGTGATCGAGCGCTTTAAAGTGGTGCGAGTCGACGCCACTTGCCCGCCGGAATTAGCCAAAGCCAAGCTCTGTTTGGCCATCGAAGCGCGCCAAAATATGGGCGACCAAGTGCTGCTCACCCGTTGGTGGTACGGCAAGAATATCGGCCTGTTACAAGTCGAAGTGTTTATGCAGAGCAAAGACGGCAGATTGCGCCGCCAAAGCTTGCTGCGGCGATCGGGAGCGAGCTGATGCGAGGTCGTTATCTGGTTCTTGAAGGTATCGATGGAGCGGGCACGACCACCTTGCTGTCCGGGCTGTCGGCTGCTCTTAAAGCACAGGATATTCCCGTGTTTCTTGCGGCGCAACCCTCGTCCGATGGTGGCGGTAAGATGGCGCGCAAACTGCTCAAGCAGCCGCTCGAGGCCGAGCATGAACGTGCAGCGCTTGCTCTCTTCTTTGCAGCCGACCGGCTCGAGCTGAGGCATCGTTTTGAGCCGCTTATCGCCGATGGTGTTTGGGTCCTTTGCGACCGCTCGGTTCTTTCGAGTTTGGTGTATCAAGGCAGCGAATTGGATGAGGAATGGGTCGCCCAAATCAATCGTTTCGCGCTGCCCGCCGACCTGACGTTTTTACTCGACCTTCCGGCGAGCGAAGCCTGGGAGCGCATCACCTCACGCAGCGACGAGCGCGAGCGTTTCGAGTCGCCGGACCGTTTGGCTTCTTTGCGCCGCCGCTACCTCGATGCGGCAGCCAGCTTTTCGTCGCCCGTGCGTTTGATTCAGGCCAGCCAATCTCCTGAAGCCGTTCTTGAAACCGCTCTGCACGATCTGCGCGAACGTAACTGGATTAGCTAATGCCCGGCCTGCCCGATACCACCGGCTTGTCGCCCATGATGACTCATTATGTGGAAACCAAGCGCCTTCATCCGAAGGGCTTATTGTTCTATAGGGTGGGCGACTTTTACGAACTGTTCTTCGACGATGCAGTGCACGCTGGGAAATTACTGGGCCTGGTCTGCACCTCTCGCCAGGTCCACCAGGGCGAGGCCATTCCGATGGCCGGCATGCCCCATCATGCCCTAAACGGCTACATCGACCAGGCGCTGCAACACGGCTTGCCGGTGGTGGTGGTCGATCAGGTCGAAGACCCGGCGCAAGCGGTGGGCATGGTCAAGCGGGCGGTGACGCGCATCGAAACGCCAGGCACGGTGGTTCGTGAGGATGATCCTGCACAGGTTTTTATCGCCGCCATCGCCGCCCCGGTTAAGCGCAAGCAGCGCTTTGGTTTTGCGCTGATGGATCTAGGCTGCGCCGATTTTCGCTGTACCGCCTTTGATACTTTAGCCGAAGCCCTCGAAGAATTGCGGCGCCTCGGTGTTTGTGAACTGTTGATTCCCGAGGGAATGGAATTGCCGCTGGGCTCCTTTGACGGGGCCTTGGTCGAGGTGGCAGCCGACTGGTTTGCCCGCCGTAGCGCCGCGGCCCAGGTTAAAAGTTTCATCGGGGTCGGCGACTTAGCGGG
>JAPKCE010000400.1 GCA_028823075.1 Myxococcota bacterium | reverse complement strand
TTAAAAAGCGAGGCCGGCTGCGTATTCCGATTCGCGTCACCGGCGTTGGCGAAGCGCGCCTAGCCACGCAGACCCCCGATGAAACCGCTGAAGCGAGCAACCGGCGCGCCGAATACTACTTGGCTATTTCGCCTCCTCTGACGGGGGTTTCTTGGCATTGAGCTGCTGCTCGTAAGTCAGTAACTCGCTGATCCTCCCACCTTCAAAACGCACCTCAGCGATACGCTCTAGCCCCGGCCTGCGGCGACAAGGCGGCACATCGAGCGGTCGCCAAGCATCCCCATTTTCCGAGACGGGCTGAAAACAGCCTAACCAATAACGCTCGAAGTCTGCCCGGAAGGTCCCAATTCTGAGCGTCTTCATCCAGATCGCTTCGGCCGGATCAAGGCTTGAAGCCTCGGGTAAAACTTCGGTGCCTTGCGCAAAGTAATCGCCAGCCTCGTCGGGCTGATTTTCGGCAAGCGGGTTGCGCTCTTGAGTTTGGCGAATACGCTGCGCCAAGTCGCCGGCCTCAAGCCGAAGCGTATCGCTTGCGTCAAAAGCATCCAGTGCGCGCAGCACCTTGCTTACTTTTTCCCCGTATAAGGCGGCGGGAAAGTCCTCGGCGATAGCCGCCGAGTATGCCTGCTGAATCGACTCTAATCGAGCCCTGTCGCTAGAATCATCGGCGCAAGCTAAGCAGCAGACGAGAAATAGTGAACAGAAACGGACAGACGAAGCAGCGAGGGTCAGCCGCATCAGTAGACCTCGCGCCAATGCATGATCAGATTACGCGGGCGCGCTTGGTTGGGTTTAGTGCTCGGTTCATTGCTGTTCGGAAAACCTCCGGGCCCGGCAATCTCAACCCCTTGATCGGTGACGCGACCCAAGGTTTTGAGTTGCCCCGAAGCTGAATCATAAAAGTACATGCGCCCGTCAGCGAGGAAGGTCGGCGGCGCAGGTTCGGCCGAACAAGTCGCCGTTCTCGGGTCGCAGGTCACCTCGTTGCAGGTCTCGGTGCAGGTATCCAAATCAACGCAGCGGATGCGTTGAATAGCGCCCTGGCAACCCTCACCACCTTGGACAGTGGTGTAGATTGCCGTGCCCTTGGCGACCACCGGTGAGCCCACTGGGTATTCGCGCGCCCCAAAGCGAGCACCGCGAGCACGCGTCAACTCACAACCGGCGCTCATCGAACTGCGGCGTGGGCGTAAGGGCTGGCTTTCGCGCACCACACGCATCAGGCCTTTGCGGCTCGGGCGATCAACTCCGCCCACATCGGCAGCCGTCAAAATGAGATTAAAGCGAGCATCGCTACGGTTGCGCATATCGATAACCGGCGCGCCGATCTGCGGACGCATACCAACCAACGACTCAACCCCGTTGCGCTCACTAAACTCCCAGGCAGAACCATCGGACCCGCCGCGAGCGTGCATATCCAAAGTGAGTAAGCGCCCACGAGTCGTGCCCACATAGGCCAGGTCCAACGTACCGTCGCCATCATGATCGAGCACTGAAACATCGGTCATGATGCCTTCGCCCGCCAGGCTGGGCATGACGAAACGACGCATCACCCGGCCGCTTGCGAGATCAACAACCATCAGAGCAGGGACATCGTGACACCAGGCTTTCGGGCAACCCAGACCGCGCCTAGACTTGCGGTTGCCAACGCCCGAAGCAACGATCATAACCGGTTTTTTCAGGCCGCCACCGGCGTCGATAAAGCCAACGGCTGGGGTGGATACCACCTCGCCGAGGTATTCATCACCAAACTCGAACACAGGAAGCGGGCTCAAAGGCTCTGAGACATCGAGCACAACAATCTTTTTAGCGCCGACAGCAGGGCAGATCAACAGGGCGGACCAACCCCCGCGTTCGCTCGCTTGGGACAGGTCAAGCTTGGCTTCAAAGGCGCGGCAACGACTGTCCATTAGACTGGGCGTGTCCGATTCAAAGGCGGCGAAATCCGGGGTGAACAGGTCACGCAGCAGCGAATGGTTGGCGCGAGGCAAATAGGCCCAGGCCTCTTCACCCGCGACATGGGTGGCGCGATTCTCGGTAAAGCCGTCAGCATCGCTGGCGTTCAGGAAAAATGCGTGGACCATATGACCGGCACCCACGTAGGCCATGGGCGGGTTTCCGCCGACGACACTGGCGAAAGTCTTGTAACTCGGATCCGAATCTTGACGTGCCGTATTGCGGCCAAAGCGTGAAGTTACCGGTGAGCTATGCACCAAGGGCCCGAGTTTCCAGGAGCCATTATCATCCATAAAACCGTGGCGGGCGTCGACGATCTCATCGCCGACTCGAGCCTCCGGTTGACCAGTGTCGATGCGCGCCCCGCGCAGCTTCATAATCATGCGCGACATGGCAACGCGGCGATCAAAATCATCACTCCGGCTGCCGTTCTCGTTAAGATCTGGGACGTCCCAACAGCGGGCGTCGTTGGCTGCTCCCAGCGCGCAGCGCAGCTCAAACGAACGGTACATTTGCATGCGCTCGCGTCGCGGAACCGGCCATACAACGTCGGAACGCTTCAACTCGCCGCTCGCCCAACCCGAGGTTTGCAAAGCGCGCTCACGCACCTCAACACCGGTAAACACGCGCCTGGGCTTAAGGTTTGAAGCGGCGCCGCTGCGGTCGCTGTAACTCGTGCGGTTAGCGAGCAAAGCACCTGCATCCCAGCGGATGCTCGGATCGCCTCGGAAGGTCCATTCTCCCGAATAAGCGTTCTCCTCGTGGAACAAACGAAAGGCGTACAAGCGCCCGCGGTTACCCGGCTGCTCGACGATGGGCACCAAAATACCATTATCGACCACACGCCCCACATCGCTAGGTACAGACCAAAGCGTCGTCACCTCGGCTCGGCCGCCTTGATATTCGCCCGATAAGGCGGT
>JAPKCE010000399.1 GCA_028823075.1 Myxococcota bacterium | reverse complement strand
CCGTCGCCTGCGCGGGATGGGTGATCGGCGGAACGAGAAGGTGGGGAATATCGTTGTAAGGCGCAAATTCGAGCATTTTAGGATCGATCAATAGCAAACGGAGGTCGGCAGGACTGAAGCGGTAGAGCATGGACAAGATCATGGTGTTGACGCCTACCGACTTGCCAGAGCCGGTGCCACCGGCGACCAGAAGGTGCGGTGTTTTCGCTAGATCCATGTAGAAGCTTCGCCCTTCTCCATCGCGCCCAAGCGCCATCGGCAGAGCCGCTTTACTTTTCGCCCAAGCGGGGTCGGCAAGAAGCTCTTTGAGATACACGGTCAAACGGGTTCGATTCGGAACCTCGATGCCCACGGTACTCTTCATCGGTAAGGGTGCGATGACGCGTACCGAGCGCGCCCCAAGCGCCATCTGAAGATCATCGGCGTAGCCCGAGATTTTGCTCACCTTAATCCCCGGGCCAGGCTCGAATTCGTAAAGGGTAACAGTGGGTCCAGGACGAATTTCGATGACCTTACCGGTGATGCGAAACTCGGCTAGCTTATCGGTAATTTTACGCGCCGTTGCCTGCAACCATTCGGTGTCCAAATCGGTGACTTCGGGGGCTTTATAAGCGAGCAGGTCCATGCTCGGAAGTTCCCACTCGCCGCGGCTTTTACGTTTCTTTTTACGGCCCATTTTTTTGCGTAATATGGCGCGAGCTTTGTCGCCTTCCGAGAGCTGATCTTTGGTCTCAGTAAGAGGTACCTTCGGTAAGGGTACTGCAACGATCTTGGGCTCTTCGACTGACGCCGCTTGGCTTTCAACAGCGGGCGTCGACTCCTTTTCTGCCGAGGTTTTCGGGTTCTTCGCCTTAGCGGTTTCTTTGAGTTTAGCGACCCAGGCCGGCTCCTCGTCGGCTTGCCGCGGAAGCTTTGATACGGGGTCGATCACCTGCTCTTGGGAAGCCTCTGGGACGACAGAAACCAGACCTTCGCTGGCGAAAAACTTCTCTTCGAAGGCTGCGGTCGGGCTCCCCTCGCTGGGCCGCGGTGTTTCGCTCATAAATTCGACCACATTGTCGGGCGCTTCGGTTCCTTCTTTCTGGCGTTTCTTTGCAGCTTTAACCCGCTCCTTGGCGTCTGCCTTGTCCTGTTTGCGCTCGGCTCGCTCGGCAGACCGGAAGCGTTTTTGTTCGGCGCGGCGCTGTTTGCGCTCATCGGCTTCCATGCCCCAGCGCGCCGAGAGTTCGTCGTAGCGCTTTTGTAAAGCGGATTTGAGACGATCGAAACGAACCAAACGACGCAGCGTAATCGCTATGCCGCGAGGTCCGACACCGATCAACTCGCTGAGCGCTAGCAAACCAAGTGTCGACAAGATGATACTCGCCCCCACCTGCGAGAACATACCCACGACCGTGCTGCTGACCACCAGTCCGAGCAGACCACCGGGCCGAAAGCTAAAGGTCTCGGGGGCAACCCAGATCTGTGCGAGGCCGGTCGCAGCGACCATCGCAAGCGCCATCCCCACCCCGGTGCGCAAGCTCATCAGGCGTTCTTGGCGACGCAACAACTGAACCGCCAAGGTCAAAATGGCTAAGCCCATAATGTAGGCAGCACAGCCGAGCATACTAAACAGAGCTGCGGAGATATATGCACCTGCAGGGCCGATGGTGTTTTGAATGGTCTCGGTGCTGCCGACGGCGCCGTTCAGATCTTCGGGACTGTAGGACCCCAAACTACCGAGAATCAACGCCGCAGCAGCCAGCGCCAAGATGCCCGCCAACTCCGGCGGTGTCGTTGGGGCAAGCGTCCCGGGACGAACCGAGGAGGCTTTTGCGGGCTGAGCTGTTTTCGGACGAGCACTAGGGCGACGTTTGGGAGCGGCCACGGGTTTCTCCAGGCAGACGCGGGTGGGCGTCTTCCTTTAAGTCGGCCCAAACGACTAAATTCTTTAGCCGAATTTTATGGAGAACTCAGGCTAGCAGTGATGCTCGGCGCTACTTTTTCCATAAAGCGTACCATCCCTTTCAGGTCTTTTACCGTCACGCTGCTCGTTGCAGACGATTTTCCCATCAGGTCGACCAGGTTCAAGTTGAGTTTCAAAGCGCCGCCGGCCGGGTCGAGGGTTGCGACCAATACATGTGTACAGCGCACCAGCTTTGCCATTCGGGCGGCACATTTCTCGCTGCCTTCCGCACAACGGTTCGGTGTGCCGACCGCGTTTTGCAAGGCGCGAAGGCGCAGAATTGCCTGAACATCAGCGCGACACTTAACGTCGACCTTGACCGCTTTAAACGCCTTTTCAAAAGTGCTGCAAAGCATCGGCTCTAGAGCAGCAGCGATCTCGGGCGGAGCCTTGTTATCGTTGGTTACGCTATCGATTAAAACGATCGGAGCCGCTGATAAAAGGATCGGCAGGAGAGACAGGATCACAGAAACTTCCGAATAGTACTCAGCAGTTTCTTATCGTCGCCATTTTTCAGACTAAACCCGGACTTAGCGTAGACGATGTTGCCCGTGTGATCGACGAGATACAGAGTCGGGAGCGCCATCGCTTTGTAGCGACGCATGAGTACGTTCATGCTGTCGTGAAACACCGGCACGCTAATGCCCATCTCAGCGATGCGTTTTTTCAGCAGCTTTTTGCCGTCCGCTCCCTTGTCTGTACCAACGACAAACGTAGCGAAACCCTGACTCTTGAGTTGGTCAGACCATTTATCGAGCAGTGGGACTTCGTCCTGGCAACTACTGCACCAGGTCGCGTAAAAGCTGATCGCCAAAAGCTTGATCGACTTGTCTTTGGCGCGCTCACCGATGGTACGCCGTAGCACCGCGCGACGAAGCCCGCTGGTCTTGGGGTTGAGCGTACGCAGGGTAAAACTCGGCGGTGTGGTTCCGACC
>JAPKCE010000398.1 GCA_028823075.1 Myxococcota bacterium | reverse complement strand
GGACAATGCCTCAACGGTTGCGGGCGCGACGGTGATTGTGGAGCGGGACAGTTCTGTGAAGATGATAAATGCGTGCCCTTTGGGGGCGGTGGGCCTGGGCCGGTAAGCTGTGATCGCAACGAGCAATGTCGCGTCGGTGAGTTTTGTGCCCCTGAAGGCCGTTGCCGAGTCGGTTGCCGTCCGGGGACTTGCCCGAGAGCGCAGACCTGCGACCCACAGACTGGTCGCTGCTCGGGCGCCGCAGCGCCTCCCGACGCTGGGCCCTCGGCCGACGCCGGGCCCGATAACACCTTTCAGCTCACGTGTAGCCTGAGCCTTCAAGGACATGGAGTCGATGGGTTACAGGTTCGTGCCGACGGCCTGCTGCAGGTCCAACTCGAGCCCGACCTCCCGGCAGTTATCGTTTGGGAACGAGTCGATTCGCCGGGTCAAACCGATAGCGTTATTTGGGGGGAGGCTGCGGACAGAGAGCAGCCAGTAGCGTTCCAGCGCGTCGGTGAATATTGGCTGCGCGCCAGCGCTCAAGTCGATGGTCATGTTGAGCATTGCGAACTTCGTGTGAGCGGCCGCGCTCCGGCTCGGGGAACATGGATTGAATTGGCCTGGGACGGCGATCGAGACTTAGATTTACACCTGGTGCCCATAGCGAATCAGGAGCCTTGCGAAGGCGATCAGAACTGCGCACAAAATCAACTACGGCGTTTCGAATGCAATCAGAATTACTGCTCGCGCCGCTTTTCAAGTCGCGACGGGCGCGACGGTGATTGTTGGGCGCGCAATCCCAACCCGCTCTGGGCCGATGTTAACGATGCGAGCAGCAACCCACATTATCTCGGCGACGTGGCGCGCGGGGCGGGCACCGAAAATATTACTTTAGGCACGCTTATCGCAGGCTGGAACTATCGCTTGGCGCTACAGGCCTGGGGCGAGGAGCCGAACAACGCCTCATTGAAGATCTTCACGAATGGGCGCTCCGTTTACGAGGGGGCTGTTTTGCGCATTGCACCGGCAACCCCCAACGCTTGGTTGTACCTGGGGCGTTTGAGCGCAGCTGGCTTTGTCGAAGTGCACGAGATGAGCGCCTCGTACCCGCGCAACTAATTCCCGGTTCTCGCTCAGTTCTCGCTCAGTCCTCGGTGGGGTCGCTGTTCTCGGGTACGACAACCGAACCCGCGCTATCATCCACCTCTTCGGGTTCCGGCAGGACATCTCGTTGAGCCGGTTTTTCGACAACTTTAGTCGCAGCTTTCCGCGGTCGCGCCACCGGCATCAGCAGGCGAAGGTGGTCGGCCGCACACGCGTTAATCTTATCGAGTTTAGCGGTGAGCCATGCCTCTGGCTTGGTCTTGCGCATGGCGGCGTGCGCCAAGACTTTGATCGTATCATCTTTGTGGGTGAGCAATGCGCTGTACCACTGGCGCTGATCGAAGCGTCCAGAATGGCTGATCATCGCCTTGAGGATCGGCAGCGGCCATTGACTCGGTAGGATGCGCGCTATGCGTTTTCCGGCCAACGCGCTGTAACGTCGCAATGCCATATTTAAGTTTTGGTCCATCGAGGGTTTCGCCTTGAGCAACCACTTGCTGACCGCCTCGTGATCACCCGCTTTTGCCAGTGCAACTCGACCTATCCAGCCGGCTCGACTCAGTTCTGGCTCGTCGAGTTCACTAAGGAAGACCAAGCGGGAAAACAGCTGTGAGAAGCCAAAACTGCCGGTGAGGAAGGCCGCAGTGGCTACGTCAGAGTCGTCGGCTCGAAGGCGCTGCTCAAGCGCTTGTATTGCGCTCCCACCTTTGAGGCGCAAGGGCTCGAGTGAGCCCGGGCTGCGCAACATCAACTCGTCATCTTCGCGCCATAGGCGGCCGCGCTGCGTACTTGAGCGGCGTCGGGTATCGATGGATATGAGTTCGAGGGCGGCTTTGGGTAACGTTTGGCCCAAACTGCGCGCCAGGCGTTTGAGGTTGCTGATGAGAAGCGGTGGTAAAATTTCAATACGGCCTTCGAAATCGGCTTCGATGCTTGCTGGTAAAGTCGCTTTGAGACGCTCGTAGGGTAGGCGCAAGAGCGAGATCAGCTCTCCGAGCAGAGCAGCTGCTGCGTCTTTCTGCATGCTTTTTAAGGCGCGAATATAAGCGCGCAACGCGTCGCGTTGACGCTGTAGAATCATACGGCTTTCGGCCGTTGAAAAGAGTCCAGACCCAGCTTCAGATAGGCAGGGGTGGCTGCGTCGCGCTTTGATGGCGAGAAGGCGCGCACGCAGGAGAGCCTGGCGATGGCCGCTGAGGCTGGCGACTACACGTCGAGCCAAGGGCTGCAGCTTCTTTTGGGGCAAGGCCTTGGTCGTGAGATGACGGTGTAGGGCGCAAGCATCGGCTAAGGGCGACTTAGACTTAGCGCTCTGGCAGACTGCGTGCTGGCCGCGGCTAAAGAGTAAGAGGGCCGGAGGTGCTGGGGCTTCGCTGTAGGAAGGGCCGTTGGGGAGGACTAAATTTTGATAGGCCGGTGCACCCTGCGCGACGAGCGCTAACGCAAGCAGGGTCAAAGCGATTGCGCTAGTACCCTACTGTTTAGGGGCTTTGACGCGATGGATCTGATAGCTCGCCTTGCCGCCGTCAAAGGTCATCAAAGCGGCCATGCCATAGCTGCTGCTCTTGTCGAGCATAGGCCATTGGGTCGAATCGGCGGGGCCCGGGTTGAGCACCAGTTCTTCGCTGGCGAGCCCGGGCTTGACGGCTTGACCTGCGACGTTAGCAGCACGGCCGCCCGCTTCTTTGATGTTACCGACGATTGCAAACTTGGTGCCGGTCTCGGAGAGCATTTTTGCGATGCGTACATCACCGACATTCTTACCATCGACCACGACGTCCACGGCATCAGCACCGCTT
>JAPKCE010000397.1 GCA_028823075.1 Myxococcota bacterium | reverse complement strand
CTCGACTGGGAGGCCATCGCGAGAGGTCAGACCTTTTTCGTGCGTTTCGGTATGGTCCATTCCACCGCTTTGTTGCTCGGTGGTCTGCTCGAATCCTATTCCGATACGCAGACGGCCAACGTCTTGATGCGTACCGGGCGGCTAAAGAAAAATACCTACCGACGGATTTTTGAGACGGGGTCCATGGTGTATGATGCCATGATCCCCGATGGCCTGCACAGCGGCCGTAAGGGCTTTCGTACCTTGCTCAAAGTTCGCTTGATGCACGCCGGCGTTCGCCGGCTAATGCGCCGCGGAAAGGACTGGGATTTAGAGCGCTTTGGAGTACCGATTTGCCAAGAAGACTTAGTTTTCACATTGCTTCTTTTCGACTGCGGCACCTTGAACGGGGCGCAGCGCTTGGGTTTGAGAGTATCGTCTGAGCAGCGCGAGGACTTTCATCACCTTTGGCGCTATGTGGGATTTTTAATGGGCGTTGATGAGGCTCTTTTATCCGAGACTTCTGGAGAGGCAGACGCCTTGTACCGAGCGATCAGTAAGCGGCAGCGCGGCGAGCCGGCCGACGGGCAGGCTCTGGCGCGCTCGATGATCGACTCGCTGGCGGGTCGAGCTCCCTTCTTTTTACCCAAGGCCGGAATCGAAGCCTTATGTCTACGCCTGGTCGGGCCCGAACTCGGTCGCTATTTTAATCTCAAATCTAGCCTTCGGTGGCATCTCTGGTTTCAGAGCATGACCCCCGTGTTGCGTCGTCTTCAGCATCGTGCCGAGCGCTCGCCTTTGGTAGCCACTGGGATTGAGCGTATCGCTATTCGTTGGGGCGAATGGGCCTTGCGCGAGGGCTTGGGCGATGAGCCGGCGCGCTTCCCGATCCCGGGAATATCTCGCTAGGCCTACCGCTTAAGGCGCTCACAGGAGTTGCTTTGAGCAGCGATCAACGTAAACTGTCTCCAAGAAAATAGGAGCTTTCGATGATTCAGTCATTTTGGCAGGAACGCTGGGATCAGAGGTTGACTGGCTTTAATCAGCCGCAAGCGAACGAAACCTTGCAAGAGTTTTGGCCCTCGCTCGAGCTGGCCCCAGGTGCGCGAGTCTTGGTGCCTCTTTGTGGCAAGAGTTGCGACATGCTGTGGTTGCGCGCTCAAGGCCATTCCGTCGTCGGTGTCGAATTTGTCGGGAGCGCTGTGACGCAGTTTTTCTCCGATCACGACATCCCCTCGGAAGAAACAGCGCTCGGCCGTCGAGCCTGTGATGGCGGGCCGTCGCTGACTATAATTCAAGGTGATTTCATGAGCTTGCAAGCGCAGCAGGTGGGCCCTATTGATGCCTTTTATGATAGAGCCTCGATCGTCGCGTTGCCCGGTGACCTTCAGAAAGCTTTCGCTCAGACTTTGGCAAGGCTAACATCTTCCGGGTCGGTGGGTTTGATGCTCGCCTTCGAATACCCTCAAGATCAGCGTGACGGCCCACCGTTTAGCACCCATGCTCAGCGTCTACAGGAGCTTTTCGGCGATGACTTTGAGCGCCACCAACTCAAGCGCTGGGCGCTGCCCGAAGCCGATCTAGAGCGTTTCGGCGTTGATTCATGTTTTGAGAGCGTCCATCAACTTCGTCGAGGTTGACAAAGACCTGTAATCTGCGGCGATTAGTATAGCGCCTGGAGAGTATTCGTTCATGTTTCGTCAAGCGGTCTACGTTTCCACCGAACTTACCGATCAGCCGTTTTTCGCCTCGGCCTTGCGCATGATGGGTTGGTCGCTCATCCCCTATGCTCAACTCGATCATGCGCTCAACCATCTGCGCACCAAGCCATCGAGCGCGTTAATCCTGCATGCGCCGCTCGAAGGCATTACCCTTACTCAGGATCTCGTTGATCGTATTCAGCGCGCCGGCGACACCAGTATCGTCATCCTTGGAGTCGATGACCTGCGCGACAATCGCAATCAGCGGGTTGTCCCCGAACCGGTTACCGCCGCCGATCTCGCGACTTCTCTATCGGCCTTGGTACCGACGGACGGTGGCTTCGTTTTACACGACCTTTTGCAGAGCGATACCTTTGAGTCTTTTACTCAAGAAGCAGTCGGGTATTTGATCAGCCGCTCGGCCGCATCTCAATGGGAACCTGGGCAGGTGCTGTTTCGCCAAGGTGATGCGGGCGACACCATGTTTTTCGTGCTCACCGGTGAGATCGGTTTGAGCTTAGGTGGTATGGAACTGCCTTCGCTGCACAGCGGCAGCCTTTTTGGTGAGATGAGCATGCTTCAAGGAACTCCTCGAAGCACCACAGCAACCGCTTTGGAATCGACGGTTTTACTCGAAGTTCCCGCTTCCGTCGTTGAACATGCTGACGCTGAATTTCGCGCTGTTCTCTTCGAACTGATCTCACGCACCCTTATGCAGCGATTAAGTCATTCCAACGAGTTTGTTTCGAGCATCGAAGAGGCCGAAGTTGTGGAGTTCGCCGAGGGCGTCGGCGAGACCGTCAGCGAAGCAATTTTCATCGATGAATCGGAGTTGTCGGAAGGTGAAGTGCCGCCGGCCGGACCCGTTTAAGGCAGCTTCTTCGACCGCGCCAGATCGCGCGTCATGTTCTTTTGGTGCGCTTCGATCGTGCCGCCGCCGATCTCAAGGAGTTTAGCGTCGCGCCACAGGCGTTCCACCTGATATTCAGCCATATAGCCGTAACCGCCCAGGACTTGAATCGCGCGATCGGCAATTTCCTTTGCCGCTGTAGCCGCAAAAAGTTTGACCCCATCGCTGTCGACACGATGTCCCGCCTCGTCGAGCCCAAGTTCTGCAGCGGTGGCGTAGTCATAGCATTTAGCAGCCATGTACTGCGCATAACTGTCGGCGATATAGCGCTGAATTTGACCGAAGGAGCGCAACGG
>JAPKCE010000396.1 GCA_028823075.1 Myxococcota bacterium | reverse complement strand
CGGGTCGATTTTCGTCAATGCCAAAGGGGAACGCTTTACTAACGAAGCCGGGCCGTACGTCGACGCCGGCCGAGCCCTTTATGAAGACCATCAAAAAACCGGAGGCAGCGTGCCTTCCTTCATGATTTTCGATGCCCGTTTCCGTCATCTGTACCCCGTAGGGCCAGTCGCCCCGGGTTACGCAGCGCCGGACAGTCGAACGCCTAAAAAGCTAAAGCAGGGTTTTATGCATGCCTCAAAAACGCTGGAAGAGTTGGCCGCTAAACTCGACCTGCCGGCGGCAAACCTCGTCGCCACCGTCGAGCGTTTTAACGCCCAAGCCAAAGCGGGTAAAGACGATGACTTCGGGCGCGGGGAGAGCCTTTCGGATCGTTATTATGGTGATCCGAGAGGGCAAAAAAACCCCTGCCTGGCAGCTTTGGAAAAAGCGCCTTTTTACGCCATCCGCGTTTATCCGGGGGATCTGGACACCAAGGGCGGTTTGACCACCGACCCCGAGGCGCGCGTGCTCGACGCGGCGGGGCAGGTTATCCGAGGTCTTTACGCCGCGGGAAACAACTCGGCGTCGGTGATGGCGCGCAGCTATCCGGGTGCTGGTGGAACCATCGGCCCGGCGCTCACCTTTGGCTTTGTTGCTGCCGAGACAGCCTGCGGTGATGCTGGGGAAGTTTAGTTTTTGGATTGGAACTAGGCGGGTCGCTGCTGATGGGTTGGCTTGTGCGAAACAGATGATTGAGGCAGTTTGGCATGTCTATTTCGGAGTTGGTTTTATGGACAAACCTATCGTTGGTTTTCGTCATTTGGCGCTCATCGTTTTTGTATTAAATATGTCCTGCGGCGAACAAGTCATCATCAAGGACAGGGAAGCGGGTTGTGGTAACGGCTTACTTGAAGTTGGCGAGGCCTGTGATGATAATAACAGCGATAACACCGATGCCTGCACCAACGGTAGTGAAGTGGCCCTATGTGGCGATGGTGTTACCCGCACCGATATCTCCAACGGCGTAGAAAACTTTGAAGCCTGTGATGACGGTAACGAGTTCGATGACGACGGCTGCACCTCGGCGTGTACAGCGGCAACCTGCGGCGATGGCATCCTGCGCAGCGACCTTGCCGAGGGCGCCTTGGATTTCGAGAGATGCGACGACGGCAATCAGACCGATACCGATGCCTGCCGCATCAATTGTAGTTTAGCGTTCTGCGGTGACGGCATTCGGCGCGACGATGCGCTCGCAGGCGAGCCAGGGTTTGAGGCCTGTGATGATGGTAACGACGACGATTCCGATAGCTGTTTAAACAGTTGCGAACGGCCGCGCTGCGGCGACGGTCTTTTAGGCCCTGGCGAAGGCTGCGATGACGGTAACGATAACCCCACAGACGATTGCGTAAACTGCCAACTTGCAAGTTGTGGCGACGGTGTAATTCAGTCCGGTGAGCGTTGCGATGATGGCAACGTTATCGATAGTGATGATTGTTTAAACAGCTGCGCACCCGCCGTTTGCGGTGACGCGGTGATTTGGGACGGGCGAGAAGAATGCGACGACGGCAACGCTGACCGGACGGATGCTTGTACTCGTGATTGCCAACCTGCGCGCTGCGGTGATGGCATACGTCGACGTGATTTAACCCCGGAAGATGAGGGTTTTGAAGAATGTGATGATGGTAACCGCGCCGACTCTGACGGTTGCTCGCTCGAATGTTTGGCCGAAGTTTGCGGTAATGGCCGTGTCGACGCGGCTGAGGCCTGTGATGACGGTAACGACAGTAACACTGACGCCTGCACAACCAGCTGTCGCACGGCTCGCTGCGGTGATGGTGTGCGGCATATCGCAGCCGAAGCTTGTGATGATGGCAATCGTGAGGCCGGCGATGGCTGCGACGCCCAATGCCGCTTGGAAGGTTGTGGTAACGGCCGGCTCGATGGCAACGAGGTTTGCGACGATGGTAATGTCGAGCCGGGCGATGGCTGCAATTCTAACTGTCAGATCGAAGCCTGCGGTAACGATCGGCGTGATCTGGGTGAAGCCTGCGATGATGGTAACCGTGTAGAAACTGATAGCTGCCTCTCCAATTGCCAACGTAACGTCTGCGGCGACGGACATCTGTTTGATGGTCAAGAAGCCTGCGATGATGGCAACCGGATTAATCACGACGCGTGCAGTAATACCTGTCAAACGGCGCGCTGCGGCGACCATATTTTGCGCACCGACCTCGCCCGTGGAGCCGAAGGTTATGAGAGCTGTGATGACGGTAACCGGGTTAACACGGACACCTGTTTAAACAGCTGTTTGGTGGCAGTCTGTGGCGATAATATCGTGCAAGCAGGCGTCGATGGCTGCGATGACGGCAATCGGGCATCGGGTGATGGCTGCAATGCCAATTGTCAGTTGGAGAGCTGCGGAAATCAACGCATCGATCAAGGCGAAGCTTGCGACGACGGCAACGCCGATTCCGGCGATGGCTGCGACGCCGAATGTCGTAGAGAAGTTTGTGGAAACGCTCGTCTTGACGCCGGTGAAGCCTGTGACGACGGCAACCGTGACTCGGGCGACGCCTGTACCAACCGCTGCGACGTCGCCACTTGCGGTGATGGTATTCGCCGCCGAGATTTAGACCTGGGCGCCGAAGGCTTTGAGGCTTGCGACGACGGTAACCGGGTTAATACCGATGCCTGTTTGACCAACTGCGCCAACGCGGTTTGCGGTGACAACGTTGTGCAAGCCGGTGTTGAGAGTTGCGATGATGGTAACCGAGTTCGCGGTGATGGCTGCGATTTAGTCTGCCGAGTAGAGGCCTGCGGTAATGGGCGCCTCGACCAGGGTGAAGGCTGTGACGATGCAAACGCTGATGCAGGCAATCTTGATGTTGAGCAGGCGCAAGACCATTAC
>JAPKCE010000023.1 GCA_028823075.1 Myxococcota bacterium | reverse complement strand
GGCTGTCCGTCGGATCGGGTGCAAAAAGGCAGCTTTGGCGCCTGTTTGATGGCTAGGCCCTCGGTGGTGGCAGCGGGTGTCGCCGCCATGCGTTCGGCTTGCGACTTGCCGGTGACCGTGAAGCATCGCATCGGCATTGATGAAGCGGATTCGTACGAGGATATGCTGGCCTTTGTGGAGCCCGTAGCGAAGGCAGGAGCGCAGCGTTTTACAGTGCATGCCCGCAAGGCTTGGCTGAGCGGACTGAGTCCGAAACAGAACCGCGATGTCCCACCTTTGCGCTACGAAGATGTGCATCGGCTAAAGGCAGAGTTCCCCGAGCTACCGATCGAGATTAATGGTGGTTTGAAAAGCTTGAGCGAAGCCAACGAGCAGCTCGCTTTCGTCGATGCTGCGATGCTCGGTCGCGCTGCCTCGGACAATCCTTGGATTTTCGCCGATGCTGATCGCATGTTTTGGGGGCATGATAACCCGGTAACGAACCGCGCCGATGCGGTTCGCGCCCATATCCCTTATCTGCGCGAATGGCAGCAGCGCGGCGTTAAGTTAGCGTTCCTTGCCCAACCGATGCTCAACCTATTCTCCGGCCGCCCCGGTGCGCGGGCATGGCGCCGTTTACTTAGTGAATCAGCGCGTCAACCGGGTGCCAGTTGTGCTCTTTTTGAAGAGGCTATCGAGCGCCTCTAAACCTCGCGTCTCATGGCCGCGAGGGTGAAGCGGTAGAGGTATTCGACCGCCGAAACCAGGGCGTAAAATACCGAGATTAAGATCAGCACATAGCCGACTTGGTCCAAGCTATAAACCGAAGCGCCGGGCCACCAGCCAAGGGGCGCCGAGCCTCCTGCCATCAAGAAAGCCAGGCCGATCATCTGATAGGCGGTCTTCTCTTTGCCGAGTTGGCCTGCGGCGATGATCATGCCTTCGGCAGCAGCCATGCCGCGCAGTCCGCTGATGGTGAATTCTCGGCCGATAACCACCATCGGAATCCAGGCTTCGAGTCGCCCGAGCGGCACCAGGGCAATCATCACTGTGCTCACCAAGATTTTATCGGCCAGCGGGTCAAGTAATTTCCCTAAAGCGGAATCAAGCCCCATGCGTCGGGCGAGGTAGCCATCGAGTAGATCGGTTAGCGCAGCGAGAAGAAATACCGATACGGCGATCAGGTTCGTCAGCGGCGAATCTTGAACCAGCAGCCAAACAATTCCTGGAATAGCAACGATGCGTGCCATAGTAAGATAGTTCGGAAGGTTAAATACTTCGCGACGTAAAGCGCTGTTCATTGGGTTCTCCGCTGGCCGCCCATACCGGCGCTGAGCGCGAAGGTATAGGTGCTACAATAGACAGGCTAGTCTGAGGGTGCTCGAAAGCCTTCGGATGGGCAGCTTGGCCGAAGGGCCTGGCTTCGCTGCAGCGAGCTATTGGGGCTGGGCAGGGCTGCCGCTCTCATGTAACGAGGTCATATCCACTCGTAAATGAGGTTAATATGCGCTTGATGATCGGTCTGTTTACCGTGTTGTTCGCTCCCACTGTTTGGGCTCAAATAGCAGTTGTTTTACCACCGGTAGCGCTGGGTAAAAAGGCGGATTGGAAAGCTGCATCGGCGGTCGAAAAGGCTCTCGAAGCGGCGCTCGGTACCGACGCCGATCTCGTCAGCGTGTCTGCAGCTGCTGCCAAGGATAACAAACTCGGCCAGAAGGTTATCGCTTGTAAGGGCGAATCGTCATGCTTTGCTGAGTTAGCAAAAGGGTTTTCAGCCCAGCACGGTCTAGCCAGTTTGGTTATCGGCAAGGGCAGCAAGGCGAAGCTGGTCATGGTTCTTGTCCAAGCCGATGGCACCGAAGTAGATAAATTCTCGGGAAAACCTAAAGACGCTGCTGCTCAAGCCACACGTATGATCAGCAAGGTGCGCAGCGCGGCTGCGGCCACGGCGCAGGTCGCGACGACGGATGCCAAACAACAAAAGGGCGAAAGTGATCGTGAAAGCGTGGCGGTGATGGGGTTTGCCGTCACCGAACTTGAGGAGGTGGTCGCGGCTCGCCTGTCCGATGCAACGGTGCTCGGTATCGACAAACTCAAACTGTTCGATGTGATCAGTGGAGATGATGTTCAGGCCATGCTCGACCAGCAGCAACTCAAGGATGCGCTCAGTTGCGATTCGACGTCCTGTTTGGCGGAACTCGGCGGCGCGTTGGATGCGCGCTACATGATCAATGGAAAAGCGAGTAAATCCGGCGAGGGCGTGCGCATTACCATGACCTTGCTCGATGTTTACGAGGCTAAGGCCATTGAGCGCGATACCAGGGAGATGGCCATCTCGGCTATTGAAACTGATGTGCCTGGAATGGCCAAGAAACTCTTCAATTCGATTTTGGCCGCTAGTGGCGGTTCGGTCGTACTCAGTTGTTCGGAGGTCGGTGCCTCCTTGTTCATCGACGGCGATCTTGTGACGACTGCGACTGGCCGCATGTTCAAAACATTGGTGCCCGGCGGTACTCACCGAGTCGAAGCTAAAAAAGAAGGCTTTGTGACTTGGGCCCAGGATATTGATGTTGGCCCCGAATCTGAACAGCGCTTGACCATCGACTTGATGCCCTCCCAGGATTTTATTCGCGCTCGAATCGCCGCCAGTAACAGCCGTCGTTTCATGGGGATGCTGAGCGGCGGCGTGGCTTTTGGTTTGGGTGCGGGAACTCTCGTACTGCAGTCTATCGCCCAAGGTAAGTTTGATGAGGGGCGCCGCATCATGGAAGAGGATTGCGCTGGTTCTTGCATGAACGGCGATGACTTCGATCTCGCCTGGTCGGCCAGTTTGACCAAGGGTTCACTCAAACTCAACCCTGCTGCCGAAGGGCTGGAGACGGCCAAGGAAACCTACACCAAGGCCTTAGGCGAGCAGAATCAGCTTCTTACCGGCTCATGGATTAGCCTCGGTTTGGCAGGCGTTAGTGCCATCTACGGCGGCTGGAGTTACTTCGGCGCAGAAGACGCAAGCCGCTGGGAGCGCTTCTTGATCGACGAAGCGCCCGCAAAAGTGGAAGGTGACAAGCCTGCCGAGGCCGCTGGGACAAAAACCCCTTAGCCACGGAGCCAACATGTTCACAGGTCTGGTTCGCCACCGAGCTGCTCTGCTGAGTTGCGACTCGTTGGGGCGCGATGGCGCTTTGCTACTGCAGCTCGAGCGCCCAAAACCGTGGTCTGATTTACGCCTTGGCGATTCAGTGGCGGTTAACGGTTGTTGTCTGACCGTCATCGGCGTCAGCGAGCAGGACATGCGGTTTGAGGCCGGGAGCGAGACTCTAGCTCGCACCCTATTCTCTCATCTGAAAGCCGGAGTTTGTTTGCATGTCGAGCAAGCCTTGCGCGCTGGAGATAGACTCGATGGCCATATCGTTACCGGTCATGTTGACGGTCTAGCTAAGGTGGAAAATCTTATCGAGGTGAGCGGTGGGCGGCGCATTCAATTCGCTGTCGCCGATGCGCTTGCCGCTATGTTGCCGCAAAAGGGTTCGGTCTGTGTGGACGGTATCAGTTTGACCATCGCCGCGGACCTGCCGTGCGGCTTCGTCGTGGAGCTCATCCCCGAGACCCTGAAAAGGACGCAACTGTCCGTTCTTTGCCTTGGTGACTCGGTTCATGTTGAAGTCGACCCCTTGGCCCGTTACGCGGCCCACTGGCTGAAGCGAACAGGCGCCTAAAAACTGCGCCGGGGGAAACCATGATCGACGCTCGAATTGCCCGTGTAGAAGTCGCTATGGAGGCCATGCGCCGCGGTGACATCGTTATTATGGTCGACGATGAGGATCGCGAAAACGAGGGCGACTTGTGCATGGCTGCACAGTTCGTAACCCCCGAAGCGATTAATCTCATGGCGAAAGAGGCGCGCGGCTTGATCTGCTGCACCTTGACCGCTGAACGCTGTCAGCAGCTCGGTCTGCAGATGATGGTGAGCGAAGACAACGGCTCGGCCTTCGGTACGAATTTCACGGTCAGCGTCGAAGCGGCTAGTGGCGTGACTACGGGCATCAGCGCTGCCGACCGGGCGCGCACCGTCTCCGTCTGCTGCAATCCCGAGACGAAGCCATCGGACCTCGTCAAGCCGGGGCATATTTTTCCTCTGCGCGCCGAGCCCGGTGGCGTGTTGGTACGCACGGGCCAAACCGAAGGCAGCGTGGATTTAGCTCGCCTTGCTGGCCTGATTCCCGCTGCTGTGATCGTTGAGATCATGAACGAAGACGGGACCATGGCGCGCATGCCTCAACTCGAGATCTTTGCTGAACGTCACGACATGCCCATCGTTCAAGTTGCCGATTTGGTTCATTATCGTTTGCAGCGAGAAAGCCTGATCGAGCGCAGCTCTGACCAGGTGGTACAGACCCGTTGGGGCAAGTTTCGTGCTGTCGGCTACCGCTCCAAAGTTGGCGGCTTAGAGCTTGTAGCCTTTGTTCTCGGCGAGCCCGAACAGGATGAAACGGCGCGGGTGCGCGTGCATGCGGCGCGTCCTTGGGCCGATACTTTCGGCGGCGGTTTACCTGGCGCCGTTCCCGATCTCGACTACGGGTTCCAAGCCATTTCGGTATCCGGTAGCGGTGTTGTTTTGTATGTGGCGCGCGCTGCTCAGGTCTCCTTAACCGAGGCGATGGCCAACGGGGAACGCCCGGGAAGTACCGAAAACCTTCATACCATTGGCATCGGTGCTCAGGTGCTTCGCGATCTTGGTCTTCAAAGAATCGAATTGATCTCACGGCGCCAATTGCCGGTGCGAGGCATCAGCGGTTTTGGCATCGATGTGGTCAATATCATCGATCCCCGAACGCTGCTCGCCGAACAGCGCTCCGATCGCATGACTCATTGAAAGGAATGCCATTATGACCCTCATCGAAGGATCGGTGTCGGGTGAAGGTCAGCGCTTTGCGTTGATCGTCGCGCGCTTTAACCATTTTGTTACCGAGCCCCTGCTCAAAGGGGCTTTGGCGGCGCTCAAGGAGCATGGCGTCAGCGACGAGGCGGTCACCGTCGTGCGCGTGCCGGGTACCTTTGAGTTACCGCCCGTGGCTTCGCGGTTGGCACGTTCCGGGCGCTTCGATGCGCTCATCGCCATCGGCGCTGTGATCCGCGGTGGAACCCCTCATTTCGAATACGTCGCAGGAGAAGCCGCCAAGGGCACAGCCGATGTTGCGATGAGTAGCGGCCTGCCGGTGGCTTTCGGTATTCTCACCTGTGATGATGTCGAGCAGGCCTTGGAGCGAGCCGGTGAAGGCGCTTCGAACAAAGGCTGGGAAGCGGCGCTCGCGGCTCTTGAAATGGCTGATCTTCATCGCAAACTTGGAGCAGCCGGCCTGTGAAACCGAAACTGCGCAGCCGCGCTCGGGCAGCCGCCTTACAGATACTTTACGAGATCGATCTCGGTGCCTCCGCAGCCGACGCTTTTGCCGATGTTGTTGGGCATTTTGGCACGCCACCTCTGGATAACGGTTATCTCAAACTTTTGCTCGATGGGGTTGATGAACGTCGCGAGGAACTCAAGGAGCGTTTGGCTGCGGCCAGCCCAGAATGGCGTTTTGAGCGTCAGGACGTGATCGATCGTAATTTACTGCTGATGGCAGCCTTTGAACTGGTTAGCGCAACGGCCCCCATGAAGGTTGTGCTTTCTGAAGCCGGTGAATTGGCCACGCGCTACGGTTCCGATCGCAGCTCGAGTTTTGTGCGTGGCACCCTTGGCCGTTTGGCCGAAGGTTTGGCCGAGGGCTTGGCCGAGGGCTTGTCCGAGTGAATGCGCCGGTGTCTGCAACCATTCCTTGGCCAGCCGAGGCTGGTGGATTGGCATTGCGCGCAGTTGATTCGCTGGCTGGTCACACCATGATTCTGCCCACGGGGCGTTTGTTAGGCCGTTTGCCTACGTTGTCAGCGGCCTTGGACTGGAGGCTAGGCGGGCGCATCGCGCAGCGCGTTGCCGCCGAACGCTTTAGCGGCGAAAGCGGTGAGCGTTTGTTGCTGCTGTTGCCCGAACACCCCTGGCCGGTTGTCGTGCTGCTCGGCTTTGGCCAGCAGTTGGACCCCGACGCTTTTTCAGCGAGTTTAGCACAAGTTCGCTCGCTTGGCGGCGGTCGTCGGGTGTGGTTAGATCCCGATTTGGCGCCAAAGGGTTGGCGCGCAGCAGCCCCGCAATGGTTGCGCGCAGCCGGTGAACGGCTGGTCGGGTTATGAGTGTACAGAAGCAGTTGGTCCAGGAGTTACTAGCCCTGGCGATCTGCGGCGGTTCTCATCGTTTGCTGCTTGTTCTCGGTGAAGACCGTTGGGATATGTTGGTCGTTGATGGCCGCGTTGGTCCCTTGCTCGGCGCCGAACGAACGCCTGGAAGCGACCATGACCTTCTTCAGGAATTGACCATGCTCTGTTCCCTTGAAGGCCTGGTGCTGCGTCGCGAACGCTTTCCCGGCGGCCAGGTGCAACTGCGCTGGATGAGCGCCGCAAGCTTGGCTCAAGGTCTTCAAGATTATTCAAAGGCGAGTTTCAACGAGCGGCCGGAACACGATCTAAAAGCGCCGACAACAATTGCCTCTTTGGACGCGTTGGAGATGCTGACTTCGGCCTTGATTCAGGCGGGAACACCTTCCGAAGTGCTCGATGCAAGCGTTCAAGCCTTGAGCGGCTTATATCAACGCAGCGTCATGCTGCATGCGGATTCATCCGCTTCGTGGATAGGTCCTTCCGGCGCCCTGCTAGGAAACACAGCGCGCCTCGACACAGCCTTACAGCGCGGCACGATCGATATTTTTGCGCCTTGTGGTGAAGCCTACGAAGAGTTGCTCGGTAGACCGCCCCTGGTGGTGTTGCTGCCCTTGACGTCGGCTGTTGTGTTGGCCTTGGCGTGGGCCGATGATGGCGTGCAGCCGCGCCCTTTGGCGGCAGTTTTAATTCAGCGAATTTGCCGCGTAGCGCTGCGCAATTTTGACGCCGAGAAGATGCCGTGAAGGTGATTCGTTTAGCGCTGGGTTTACGCTTGGCGGTGCCTGAATTCTACCGCCTCGTTCACCCCCGCGGTGTACGCCCTGTACGGCTCGCAGACTAGCGCGTCGACTATACGCTGATCGACGGAGTGGCCAGCTTTCGGGTGCTGTTCTTAATGTTCGCCATGTTCGCCATGTTCGGCAGCCTTTGGCTGGCGGCCGAAGGGTTTTCACCGATTGAGAGCCTTTCCGCCTCGCTTTCGGTGCTCGCTAATGTTGGCCTGGGCGTTGGTGTTTTGGGTCCCAGCGGCAACTTTAACGACGTTTCAGCAGCCGGTAAATTCATGTTCTCGAGCTTGATGATGTTGGGAAGGCTTGAGTTATTGACCGTTTTGGTGTTGTTCACGCCCGACTTCTGGAGTTGAGTATGCAGCTGGACCTAAGAAAAATACCTCAGAGCGGCGAGCAATGTTTTGAGCTTGAACGCCAGGTGCTGACCGGTTGGAGCCGCAAAAGCGGCCTTAACGTAGGCGGTACCGGCGAGCTTAAGTTAGAACATCAACTCGACTCTGGAACCTTGCGTTTAAAGGGGCAAATTACGGCTTCTTTGTACGCCCCCTGTGCCCGTTGCGGAGCACCCGTAGACCATGTGCATCAAGCCGCAGTGGTGGCGACCTTTGTGCCCAAAGGCGGCGAGCAAAGCCTGACCGACGACCTGACCGACGACGACGGCCTGCGCGGCTGTTTGATGAACAGCGAAGCGATGGAAGAAGAAGTGTATGAGGGTAAGGTTATCGACTTGTCCGAATGGCTGCGCGATGAGTGGCGACTTGGTCTCCCTCTGGCCTTGCGTTGCTCGGATGACCTATGTAAAGAAGCCGCCGCTTCGGACCTGAAAGCCCCAGTGGATTCCCGCTGGGCTGGGCTTGAGGCATTACGAGAATCTTTATCAGGAGGCGAGTAGCATGCCCGTACCTCAACGTCGTCAATCGAAGTCCCGTTCCGGCAAGCGTCGCTCGCACGATGCGCTTTCGGCCGTAGCGTCAACAATCTGCAAGAATTGCGCTGAGCCTGTTCTCGCTCATCACGTCTGCCGCGCTTGTGGTTTCTATAAGGGCGAGCAGATCCTCGGCCTGAACAAAGCGCCTGTGGTCGAAGAAGAAGTCGCCGCCGAATAAAGGCTGTGTCCTTTTTGAGGACGAGACGACTGTGACCTTAGAAAAATCTTTCATTGCCCTGGATGCCATGGGCGGTGATCATGCGCCGGAACCTATCGTTGCTGGCGCTTTGGACGCGGTGCGCCTTGATGCGCGCTGTGTTGCTCTTTTTGGCCGCCGGGAAGCTCTTGAGCCGCTGCTTAAGGGCGTCGATTACCCCAAAGACCGTCTGACCATCACCCATTGTCCTGACCTGGTGGCGATGAATGCCAAGCCGGCGCAGGCGATGCGTCAGAGCGAGTCGTCCATGGCGCGCACCTTCCGCGCCGTCAAAGATGGTCAGGCCATCGCCGGAGTTTCTGCCGGTAACAGTGGTGCCACAATGGCTTTGGCGTTGCGCCACTTAGGTCGTATTCGCGGCGTCACTCGCCCCGCCATTTGCCTCACTTTACCTGGTCTAGGCGGCCCTCGCTTGCTGCTCGACGCGGGCGCTAACGCCAGATGCAGCGCCGAGATGCTCGTCGAGTTTGCGCTCATGGCTCGCTGCTTTTCGAGCGCCGTTCACGGCGTCGAAACCCCGCGCATCGCTTTGCTTTGCAACGGCGAAGAGGAGGGGAAAGGTACCGAACTAACTCAGGCTACCTTTGAACTCCTGAACTCAACGAATTTGAATTTCGTAGGGTATTGTGAGGGCAGCGACATTTTTTCTGAGGCTTTTGATGTTATTGTGACCGATGGCTTCACGGGCAATGTGGCCCTCAAAACCATCGAAGGTACCGGCCGCTTTATCTTAGGCCAGTTGAAGGCTGAGATTAAGGGTTCGCTAATGGCCCGTGTGGGTGCCTTGTTCGCTCGTGGCGCCTTCGGGGCACTCAAAGATACTATGGACCCGAGCCAATACGGGGGCGCTCCATTACTTGGTTTGAATGCCCCTGCAATCATCGCCCACGGCTCTTCCGATGCCTTGGCAATCCGTTCAGCCTGCCGCGTGGCCGCGCAATGCGCTAGCCAAGATCTAAGCGTGCAAATCGAAGGCGCAATCAGCGCTTTAACTGCGTAAGCAACGCGCAGTTGCCAGGCGCATGCGTCTGCGGTCTGACCATTTTGAAATTAGGAGCATCGTTATGCGACGCAGCCGAATTCTTGGAACCGGTTCTTATCTCCCCGAACGGGTCATCACCAATCACGACTTAGAAAAACTCGTCGATACCAACGATGAGTGGATCAGCTCTCGCACCGGTATTCGCGAGCGTCGCCAAGTCGCGCCGGATCAGGCCTGCTCTGACCTGGCCCTTGCCGCGGCGCTAAAAGCCATCGCCGACGCTGGCATTGAAGCCAGCGACATCGGCATGGTCGTCATCGGAACGGTCAGCGGTGATATGCCTTTTCCCTCGACGGCCGTGTTGGTCGCCCGAGATCTGGGCCTAAAATGCTGTGCCTTCGATCTGTCAGCCGCCTGTTCCGGCTTTATGCACGCTATGGCGATGGCCGATAACGCCATCCGAGTTGGTATGTGCGACTACGCTTTAGTGATCGGCGCAGAGGCTTTGACCACCATTGTCAATTGGCAAGATCGCGGTACCTGTATTCTCTTTGGCGACGGCGCTGGCGCCGCCATTTTAGGGGCAGCTCCGGTGGGTTCGGAGCAGGGCATCGGGCCCATCCACCTGCATAGTGATGGCAGTCTTGCCGAGGCTCTTTGCATCCCTGCCGGGGGGAGCCGCACCGAACTCACGCCTGAATTGCTCGAACAGAAGAAGAACAAGGTGCATATGACGGGCAATGTGATTTTTAAGCATGCCACGCGCAACCTCGCTTCGGTGGCACAAGAGGCACTCGAATCGGCAGGTTGGACAGCGGATGACGTCGACCATGTGATTGCTCATCAGGCGAATTTGCGCATCCTCGACGCCTGTTTGAAGCGCTGCGGAATGTCCAGTGAGAAGCTTTTCGTGAACTTAGATCGCTACGGCAATACTTCGGCAGCCAGTCTGCCCATAGCGCTCGATGAGGCGCGTAAATCGGGCAGGCTCAAGGCCGGTGATAAGTTGCTTTTCTTAGCGCTTGGCGGCGGCATCGTCTGGTCCGGCGCCACCTGCACCTTATAGGAGCCGATCATGACCCGAGCATGGATTTTCCCGGGCCAAGGCGCTCAGTTTGTTGGCATGGCGGCCGATTTGGCCGAGCGCTTTGCAGGTGTGCGCGACACCTTGGCCGAAGCGGATGAGGCTCTGGGTTTTAATCTCAGTTCGTTAATGGCCGAAGGCCCCATCGAAAAGCTCACATTAACCACCCATACGCAGCCGGCAGTTTTGGCTCATTCAGTCGCCGTTTTACGTCTTCTGAGGAGCGCCGGGGTCGACGAACCGGTAGCTGTCGCTGGCCATAGTCTCGGGGAATACAGCGCCTTGGTTTGCGCCGGCTCGCTGTCGTTTGGCGATGCGCTGCGCGTTGTTCAGCAACGCGGTCGTTTCATGCAAGAAGCGGTTCCGGCCGGGCTCGGCACGATGGCCGCCGTCATCGGTTTGGAGTCGCAGCGCGTCAGTGAGATTTGTGAACAGTTGTCGAATGACGAGGCCTTGGTCTGCGCAGCTAATTTCAATGATCCGGTCCAGACAGTTATCGCTGGGCATACAGCGGCAGTTGAAGCGGCTATACCCGTTTTAAAAGAAGCTGGTGCCCGTCGGGTTTTACTGCTGCCGGTCTCGGCTCCCTTTCATTGTGCGCTCATGTCGCCGGTGCAAAAACGACTTGATGCCGAACTGCAGGCTGTTAAAATATCCGACCCTGAGTTTCCGGTCATCGGCAACGTCGACGCCCTTGCGCATTCGCAAGGCACGCACATTCGCCACCGGCTCGTCGAGCAGGTCTGTGCGCCCGTTCGCTGGGTGGATTGCATCCGTGCTTTGCGCGACGCTGGCGCCACCGAGTTGCTCGAACTCGGCCCGGGTCGCGCTTTGGCCGGCATGGTCCGGCGGATCGACAAGGCCTTGCCCACGATCAGCTTGGGCGACGCCGATCAACTCACTGCTTTTTTGGAGTCCTCATCATGAGCGTTGCTTTAGTTACAGGAGCGAGCCGCGGTATCGGTCGCGCCATCGCCGTTGAGCTTGCTAAGGCAGGTCACCATATCATTATCAATTATGCCGGTAATGAGGAAGCGGCCGCCGAGACCTTAGCCGAGGTGCAAAGCACCGGTTCGAGCGGCGAGACCTTGCGCTTTGACGTGGGTGAGGACGCTGAAGTCAGTGCCGCGGTTAAAGGAATCGTCGCCGAGCATGGTGGCATTGATGTGCTGGTTAACAACGCCGGCATCTCTATCGACGGTCTCCTCATGCGCTTTAAAGCGGTGGATTGGGATCGCGTGCTCGGTACCAACTTGCGCGGCGCCTTCTTGACCAGCAAAGCAGTTGCCAGGCCCATGCTTAAAGCGCGTGCCGGCCGCATTATCAACATCGGTTCGGTGGTGGCGCGCAGTGGCAGCGCTGGCCAGGCCGCTTATTGCGCAGCGAAAGCGGGGCTCGAGGGCTTGACGCGCAGCAACGCACAAGAACTCGCCAGTCGTGGCGTCACCGTGAACTGCGTAGCTCCCGGGTTTGTAGCTACCGATATGACTCAGGGTTTACCTGAGGATCGGCGCTTGGAGATTTTAGCGCAGGTTCCTTTGGGCCGTATGGCAAGCCCTTACGAAATCGCCGCGGTCGTCGCCTTTTTAGCCAGCGACGCGGCCGCTTACATCACCGGTCAAGTCATTCAGGTCAACGGCGGCCTCGATATGTAGGCTGGGTCCTGACTCGGTTCGTGTTGATTTTCGAGCGAGATATTATCCGCTCTCGCTTTGAGCAGCTTAGGCGCTCTTACGCTCTTCAAATTCAAGCTGCGGCTCGCCTTCACCGTCGACGACGCCGCGGGTGACGGTGCAGCTCTTGATGCCCACTTTATAGGGCACCTCAAACTCGATCTCGAGCAAGGCCGATTCGACGATACTGCGCAAACTGCGGGCGCCGCCTTTTCTGTCGACCGCAATCTCTGCGATGCGCTCGAGAGCGTCTTCGGTAAAGTCCAGTTCAACCCCTTTGGCGCGAAACAGCTTCTTATACTGGCGAACCAAAGCGTTTTTAGGCTGGGTCAGAATGTGGATCAGATCGTCTTTGCTCAACTCATCGAGGGTGGTCAGGATAGGGATTCTGCCGGCGAATTCGGGGATCAGCCCGAACTTGACGACATCGACCAACTGAAGTTGACGCAACAAGGCGGTCAGCGAGTCGCGATCGCTAGCCGGTCCTTGGTCTTTCGAGCGAAAACCAATGGAGCGTTTGCCCAATCGTGCGCCGATGATCTGCTCAAGTCCGGTAAAAGAACCGCCGACAATAAATAAGATGTTGGTCGTATCGACGGTCGTATTTTCACTGGGCGCATTGGAGCGCCCGCGGTTGGTTACTTGAACGCGCGTCCCTTCGATCAGTTTCAGCAGCCCTTGTTGCACGCCTTCGCCGGAAACGTCTCGCGACTCGCCTTGGCTTCCGCCTCGCCTCGCTATTTTATCGATTTCATCGATGTAAACGATGCCGCGCTCAGCCAGCCCGGAATCACCCTCGGCGGCGTTCAGCAGGTTGGAGATGATCGATTCTACATCTTCCCCAACGTAGCCCGCTTCGGTCAGGGTGGTCGCGTCTGCGATGGTGTAGGGGACATCGAGGAAACGAGCTAAAGAGCGGACCAATAAAGTTTTACCCGTGCCGGTCGGCCCGACCATCATGATGTTCGACTTTTCGATCTCGGTCTCGGCGTTACGATCCTGGGTGATGCGCTTGTAATGGTTGTAAACGCCCACCGACAAGGCGATTTTGGCGCGGTCTTGGCCAATAACATAACTGTCGAGATGTGCTTTAATGCTGCGCGGTGAGGGCGGTACCAGCTCAACGCGCACACTGTCCTCGATAATTCCCGAACAGTCGTGAATACAGCGGTCACAAATGTACACGCCCGGCCCGGCGATGAGGCGTTTGACGTCGCTCTGAGGCGCTTCGCAGAAACTGCAAGTTAGCTCTTTGCTTTCCGTTTTGGGGCTCAAATCGACCATCCTTTCGCAGCCCTTAGGCTACCTTTCACCCATAGAGCGCACAAGCCCGACGGTTCAAGGGGTTTCCTAAGATTCAGCTTCTCTAACCACAACGACACATTAGTCATGATGTTGATGCCGGCAAGGCCTGCGATAAACTGCGGCGGCGACCCGTTGACCTCGGCGATGCCCCCCGCTAAGGA
>JAPKCE010000022.1 GCA_028823075.1 Myxococcota bacterium | reverse complement strand
GATCATTGCACTTCCCGGATGCAAGCACGAGGAGTTGCAAGGCACGCTTGAGAGTCGTGTTCTTATTGAGAACCGCGCGCTTCGTGTTAGTTTCTTGCTCAAGCGAGCGGCTGATATGCGCCTGCAAAAACGCTTCGACGAGGCGCTCGGCGATTTGGCTAATGCGCGACGCATCAACCCCAGCGATGTCCAGGTCACAGCGGCTCTAAAGAAACTTGCAAGCGAGGCTCCCGAGCCGCTGGCGAGCAAGGCGAGTAAATTGTTGCTTACAGGTACCCAAGCCGCTTTAGAAAAGCCTTCGGCTCAGCCGTAAAAGAGCCACAAAAAGCGAGCGAGGCCAAGGGCTCGTCTTTGAGTTCAGCGTAATCTTCGACGCGCAGTCCCGAGACGATATGCAGCCGGTTTTCGAAGCGGCGCGCCAAAGCTAGCGTGGCGGCATGGTTGAGCGTAGCGCCGCTGCTTTGCTTGCTGATCGCCGCTCGCCAAGCCGAAACTAACACTTCATCGCTGGGGTTTTCCAGCAGCAATAACTCAGCCTGTTGTAGCGAATGGGCGCTGAGGATACGCCTGCCTTGAAAGGCTCGGCTCTTGTTTCGGGCCGTTTCACGGTCGGGTATATGCAAAGGCATCAGCCCTGCAACTCGTCTATGGGCCCAACTGGTTTCCAGCCTAAATTCATGTTCAGCAGCGAGGCTCTGTAGCTCGGCGATGGGCAACTCATCGCTCGCTGTTTGTTTTTCTCGCAGCCAAAAACTCAGAGGACCACCGCTTTTTTGTCGGCCTCGGAGGGCCAGCGAAAACGCCGCCAGCAGGTCGGGCTTGGATTGCAAATCTGAGATTAGTGTGAGGCGCATCTTGGCAGAACCCTGGCGCAGTGGCTAAGTTGACGCAAGGAGGTCCTTCATGTCCTTTTTAGTTGCTGCTCTTATCCTTGCTGCACCCAGCCCTGCCACCATGGATGACTTGGAAAATGGGCGCTTCGCCCAGGCTGAGGAGCGCCTGATGCAAAAGCGTCAAAGCGGTAATTGGGACTTGCAGGACCAGCTCGTTCTCGCCGCAGCTTGTTTGGGTAAAGGCGATCTCGACTGCGCTGCCTTTCTTTATAACGAGACCCTCGAGCCCGAACCGCGTACTGCCTTGGCTTATTTCGGTTTAGCGGAGATCGAGCGCTTGCGAGGGCACTTCCCTGCCGCAGCAATACGTTACCAAAGCTATCTAGACTCCTCGCTGCCTGGACGTACCGCTGGTTACGACAAGGTGGCCAAGCAGCGTTTGGCAGCGATCCAAGCGGGCGCACAGGCTGGGCCTGAAGCGCCCAGTGGCTGGGACGGCGGGCCGCGAAATGTCCAGCATGCGAAAATGCGTCCACCCAAGTTCGGAGCGCTGAGCTGGGCCTCGACCCGTTGGGCGTCGATCGCTTTCTTCCCATCGCTCTTCGGCGGTTTTTTGGCGGGCGCGGTGGCCGATGAGCTTACTAACTCCGGTGAAACGGCCGTCTTGATCGGTTTGGGCACCGGCGCTGCCATTTTTGGTGGAGCGGTGGGCTGGGGCATGGAGCGGGTGGCGAAACGCCGTGGTTACACGGGGGCTTGGATCAAAGCCGGCGCCGCGTCGGTAGCTATTCCCATTCTGGCTTTCACGGGTGGCTTTGTTCTCGACGAGGTCATCCGTTTCGACAGCGAGCTTTCCGTCTCCCTTGCCTTTGGCGTGGCAGCCGGCGGTATAGCGATCGCGGTACCGATGATTTATATGACAGATTTACGCCCGATTGGAGCGGAAGAGGGCACGGGCGATGCGCAGGGTGGGGTGCCTAGTGTGGTGGGTGGCAACTAGGCCTTCCCATCCCCCCTAAACCCTGCTCCAACGCCAACGTCCTTCCGGGGTGCGCTTTGCGCTGAGAGGACGCCGCTTCTGGCGTCCAACCCGCTGAACCTGATTCGGGTCGTGCCGACGTAGGAAGAGGGACCGGCGAGTTGATCGCCGCCTGCGTGCTCGGTTGCGATTCGCATGGAGCCTGCTCGTGAACGAGAAAGCATCCCTTCTTGACGCTAATTCATTAATTACTCGCGAGCCGATTTCGGGCTCGTCGAAGGTTTATATTAAATCCTCGTTTGAGCATGGAGTCTCCGTGCCCATGCGCCGGGTCGACTTGACCAACGGTGATTCCGTAACCCTCTACGATACCTCGGGGCCCTACACCGACCCCAAGGCTGAGATCGATGTCACCAAGGGGCTTGCCGCTGGAGATCGCGCCGCTTGGATCACCGCTCGCGGCGACACCGAGACCTACGAAGGGCGCCAAATGCTCCCCGAAGACAACGGCCTGCGTGGTAACGCAGCGACGGGTGAAGTCGCCTATTATGAAGGCCTTCAGCGCCAACCGCGACGCGCCAAAAAGGGATGTAACGTCAGCCAGATGTATTATGCGCGCCAAGGCATCATCACCCCCGAGATGGAGTATATTGCGGTGCGCGAGAACATGCGCCGAGAGGAGCTGAAAGCCCGCTACGCCAACGCTGAGCGCGACGAGCGTTTGAAGGGCGAGAGTTGGGGCGCCAACCTGCCCGAAACCGTGACCCCTGAGTTTGTGCGCAAAGAGATCGCCGAAGGGCGCGCCATCATCCCCGCCAACATCAACCATCCCGAGATGGAACCGATGATCATCGGGCGTAATTTCCTGGTCAAGGTCAACGCCAATATCGGAAACTCGGCAGTCACTTCGTCCATCGCAGAAGAGGTCGACAAAATGGTTTGGGCGATTCGCTGGGGCGCCGATACGGTCATGGATTTGAGCACCGGCCAAGACATTCACAACACCCGCGACTGGATCTTGCGCAACAGCCCCGTGCCCATCGGCACCGTGCCGATTTACCAGGCATTAGAAAAAGTTGGCGGCGTCGCCGAGGACCTTACCTGGGAGATTTTTCGCGACACGCTGATCGAGCAAGCTGAGCAGGGGGTTAGTTACTTCACCCTGCATGCCGGCGTTTTACTGCGCTACGTTCACCTCACCGCCAATCGCATGACCGGTATCGTTAGTCGCGGCGGCTCGATTATGGCGAAATGGTGCATTTCGCATCACAAAGAAAATTTCTTGTACACCCACTTCGAAGAGATTTGCGAGATCATGCAGGCCTACGATGTGAGCTTTTCACTCGGCGATGGCCTACGTCCCGGATCGGCCGCCGACGCCAACGACGCGGCACAACTCGCCGAATTAAAAACCTTGGGTGAGCTGACCAAAATTGCTTGGAAATACGATGTGCAAGTCATGGTCGAAGGGCCAGGTCATGTGCCGATGCAGCTGATTAAAGAGAACATGGACCTGCAGCTTAAGTACTGCGATGAAGCCCCGTTTTACACCCTCGGACCCCTCACCACGGACATCGCTCCGGGCTATGATCACATCACCAGCGGTATCGGTGCGGCGATGATCGGTTGGTTCGGCTGCGCCATGCTCTGCTACGTAACGCCGAAAGAGCACCTCGGACTGCCCGACCGTGACGATGTTAAAACCGGGCTCATCACCTACAAGCTCTGTGCTCATGCGGGTGACGTTGCCAAGGGGCATCCCGGCGCACGTTATTGGGACGATGCGCTCAGCCAAGCGCGCTTTGAGTTCCGCTGGCAAGACCAGTTTAATCTGGGGCTCGACCCCGATACAGCCCGCGCCTACCACGACGCCACCTTACCGAATGACTCGGCGAAAGTGGCGCATTTCTGCAGCATGTGCGGTCCCAAATTCTGCTCCATGAAGATCAGCGCCGATGTTCGTAAATACGCTGAAGAGCGTGGACTCGATGGCAGCGAAGCGCTGGAGCAGGGCATGACCGAGAAAAGCGCCGAGTTTCGCGCCGGCGGTTCTGAGATTTATGTCGAGAGCGAGCCTGAGCTTTAAGACGACACCCTATTGTTTGGGATAAACTTGGGCCTGAGGATTCGTGGCGACGGTGGTTCATTTTCGTGTAAGATAAGTCATGTTATGGAGGCCTCTATGCGCTTGTTTACTCCAATTCTCGCTTTGGTTTGTGTCGCTTGTGGGCCGCCGACGGGCTCGAGCGGCGGGGACTCGGCGGCGACGCGCTGTTCTTCTAACGATGATTGCCGCTTAGACTTCGTTTGCCAGAACCGGCGCTGTCGGCGCGGAGGCGGCACGAGCCAAGACGCTGGCGTCATTCCACCCGCCGATGCCGCAGCGAACCCTGATGTCGATGGGGGCGTGCAAAGCGACGGAGGCGTGACGCCACTAGTCGATGCGGGTTCGCAAAGTACGGTCTGTGGCAACGGCCTGCGAGAGCTCGGCGAGAGCTGCGATGACGGTAACGTCTCGAACAACGATTCCTGCTTGAACGATTGCTCGCCTAACATTTGCGGCGATGGCTTTCTCAATCCTGCAGCCGAAGAATGTGATGATGAGAACGTTACCCCGGGCGACGGTTGTAGTGCTGAATGTCGAATCGAACGCGGCCCGGTTTGCGGCAACGGTGAACTGGAAGAAGGCGAACAATGCGACGACGGTAACCGCGACATCGGTGACGGTTGTGACAGCGACTGCCAAAACGAGCAGGGCGGTCCGCCGGATCATGGTGATGTGCCAGAAGATGCCATGCGCGTGACGGTCCCGGCGAACGTGGATGCTGCAATCGACCGCACTGGAGATCGTGATTATTTCCGCTTCTTTGCTACATCGACAGCCAGCTACAGCGTGTTCACCGAAGGCCAAACGGACACCGTCTGCGCCGTTGAATTTAACGGCAACCTCATGGGCACCGACGACGATAGCGGCGACGGATTGAATTGCCGCATTAGCGCTCAACTAACGGCAGGGCGTACCTATTACGTTCTTGTCTCGGGGGCGGGTCAAGGCACCGGTCCTTACGTCCTGCGCATCACCCGCTAACGCACCTTCAGCGTTATACTGGTTTTGCGCCCAGTGCCGTCCATCACCAGCAGCTGATTTTCCCCTTTGACCGGCTCCCACCATAGCGTTTTCCCAGCGACGGCGCTGCCGATGAAGCGGCCATTGATGAACCAGCTGAGCTCAGCCCCTTCGTGAGCGCTGGCCTCCAGTGCCACCTCCTGATCGCCCTTTGACATGCCCGGAATGAGCATCATGACCGGGCTTGAAGGGGCAGTGATCCGCAACTTACGGCTTGGTTTAGCGGTGCAATCGGGCGCTTCCGCATAGCCTTCCTCGAGGAGGTCAGGACTAAAGTAGCGCACGCGAGCCGGCAGCAACAACACCGGCTTGATCGCTAACCCCGGAGGCGCACAGTTCGCAGCATAGGCCAGGCGCTGTTCTTCGTCGACGTGCAACAAGTGGTGGTACGGGCAGGGTTTGACGGCGACGCTGCGTCTTGGCGCGAGCACCTCTTCGGTTTGCAAACAGCCGGGGCCGGGCAGATGTCCGGAAAAACTACAGACAGATATGGTGTCCAAACCACCGGGAGGCGCGTCGCCGAGCACCTCGTTTTGGCGATGCCCACTGGCGTCGAAGAGGTCGAAAAGCAAGGGCCCCGCCATGGGTGACCCGACCAAATAGCGGCTCGGTTCACGGTCCAAATTACCGAGCCAAACGGCGATGGTGTGGCGTTCATCGGAGCCCACCGACCAGGCATCGTGAAAGCCAAAGCTGGTCCCGGTTTTCCAGTGAATACTCGGGTCATAGCCTTGGATGAGAGCGCGGCCTGGAAAGTCTGGTCGATCACGACTTCGCAAGGCGCGGCGTAGCAACCAGGCGGCTTCGGGGCTAATGAGGGGGAGGGCCGAAGTCGTCTCTTGTTCGACCATCCAAGTCAGCGGCAGGTAGGCGCCATCTTGGGCGATTGCCGCGTATAATGCACTCAGCTCAAGCAGAGTCAGCGGCACGGTCCCAAGCGCTGCCGCAAGGCCGTAATGTTCGGGTTGGGGGTTGGTGTGCCGAAGGCCCGCGTTGCGCAAACGACCGATAAAGAGTTCAACGTCAAGCCGTTGTAAGAGCAGGATAAAAGGAACGTTAAGGGAATGAGCTAAAGCCTCGCTCAAGCGCACTAAACCGCGAAAGCGGCCATCGAAATTCTTGGGTCGATAGCCGCCTCTGGTAATCGGCAGGTCGAGCACCAGCTGGTCAATAGCGGCAATTCCCAAGTCGATGGCCAGGCCGAGGAGCAGAGGTTTGAGGGTCGAAGCTGCGTGGCGCGGTCGGTCGAAAGCGATGATCTGCGAGCCCTTTTCTGGGCCAAAGAAATCGCTTCCGCCAACCAGGGCGCGCAGCTCTCGTTGCGCATGGTCGAGTATGACAATGGCACCATGACGCACCTCCATCTGACCTCGCTCGACAGCTCCAGCCCTGAGCAATTGGCGGGCGCTACGCTGCAAGGTTTGATCTAGGCTACTGTGGATGGTTTGCATTTTTGGGCGCTGTTGGCGCATCCAGCGGGCGGCGTAGGGAAGCTCGCGCGGTAGACCCGTGCGCCGGCGCGGTAGAGGCGTTTTTTGGGCGACGACCAGGGCCGGTTGGTCGATCAGTCCCTTGTCTTTTAAGCGCAGTAAAATCGCGTTGCGCGCGCGCAACAAGGCTTGTTGGTTGCGCTCGCTAGGAGCGCGCCGTCCGGGGCGCTGAGGAACGGCCAATAAAACCGCTATCTCAGCTGCATCAAGATGGGCTGCCGAATGGCCGAAGTAGGCATGGCTAGCTGCATGAACGCCTTCAAGGTTACCACCGAAAGGCAGAAAACGAAGGTAATTGGCCTGCACCTCGGCTCGTCCGATACGTGCGGTAAGCTGTAAAGCTCGCCACGCCTCGATGATCTTACTACGTAGGTTTCTGGGCCGCGGTTGCAACAGCCGAGCCAGCTGCATGGTCAGCGTCGACGCCCCGGAAACCACGCGTCGATGGGTGAGGTTGCTGATAAGAGCGCGCCCAATAGCCAGCGGATCAACGCCTGGATGCCAAGCGAAGCGTTCGTCTTCGATGCTGTGCAAAGCGCTCAGGTAGGCCGGGTCGAGTTGGTCGACATCAGCGCTCAGCCGCCAGCGTTCGTCGCCGCTCAAAAAGGTATGCGCCAGTTGTCCGTCGCTCCATAAAACGACGGCACTGTCGGGCTCACTGAGTCGCTGCGGGAGGGGCACTAGCCAGAATGAGCCGTACACGAGAGCCGGCAAGGCCAGCAGCAGCAGCGCCAGCGTGAAGCGGCGCCGAGTCACAAGCGGAAACGCCTCGCCACCCACCAACGATCAAAACGCAACATGAGGGTCTCGGTTCCGTCCGGGGCGGCAACTGAAAAACGCCGGTACCCGTCGGCCGGAGACATGGCTTCCAACTCCAGAAGAGCGCCTTCCGGCTCCGCATAGACCTGCAACTCACCCTCGGGGGCGGCGTCGCCGATAGCGATAATCACCCGCGTAAAGCTGCGTGAGAAGCGAATCCATTCCGGTTCTTCGACGCGCAGGGGACCGGGCCCTCCCTGGCAGTCGTAATCCACCTCGGCTCCACTCGGGAAGCGCATCGTTCCCGAGGTCCAGGGCGATAAGGAATAGGGGGAGGTGCCGCTACGTAGCTGCCCTTGACTGTCCCATTGGCGCCACAGTCCATCCGCGGGTGAGCGCAACGAATGGCCGACCCCAAAACCTGGAACATAGCGATCGATCGGGATCAACGTGCAGCGCGGTGGCAGGTCGTTAGCCGCAGGGACTTCACGTTGCATCCTCGGTAAGCCTTCGAGAGCCGTGTTGATTAAATCGATATGACCATCGAAGTCGATATCGGTACGCAGCACGGCGCGGGTAGCGTAGCTGTAATCGTCGTTGCGGCTGTCGGCGGTAGTCGACGGAGCCAGCCCGATCTCTTCGGAATGGGTCGTGAAGTTGGCTTGGCTTCGCTGCAAGAGAGCGGCGTCGTAATGCAGGGGGTATTCTCGCTGCGAGCTCGATTTCGTTGCGCCTTGAGCCACCAGAAGATCGTCGCGTCCGTCGCGGTCGAGATCATCGGCGAAAACGCCCCAGCTAAAGGTGGGCAAACCTTCGTAGAGGTTGGTCCTGAGCTGCCCCGCCATGTCGGGTTGCCCTTCGAGATCGAAGGCGACCATGCGGTTGCGCGCCAGATCAGAGAAATAGGCCATACGTCCATGCGGCAGGACTTGAAGCACGGCCGATCCCATATAGCCACCCCAGGCCAGTTCTTCGTAGCCTAAGCGAACGGGGCGGAAGTAGCAGTTCTCGAGCGGGGTACAGCTCATGTAGAGCCCGCCGGGATCGGGGGGCAGGTACTGCGGCCGGGTGGCTTCGTCTTCGGAGACCAGGAGGTCGAGTAGGCCGTCGTCGTTGAGATGGGCGGCGCCGAGGCCTAAGGTAGAGCCCCAAGCTTCGAGCAATAAGGGCTCGCCTTTGTCGACCTCTCGACGCTCAACGAAGCTGAACCCGCCCGAAGGAAGTTGGCGGAACAGCAGATGCTTTCCATTGCTTCCATGTTGGCCGACGTCGTCGAATTGGCAGCCGATGAGCACATCGATAAGGCCATCACGATCGAAGTCCATGCTCAGCGCTGCGCCAGCGTTGCAGCTTGCGCGCTCATCATCCACCGGGATGAGAGCGTGCAGATCGATGAGCTCAAGTTGGGGATGAAAGCGCTGAATGCGGATGCTGTTAAAGCCCGTGAGGATGAGCTCGTGGTAGCCGTCGCCTTCGAGGTCGGTCCCGTAACCACCGCTCATCCCGGGTGATTTATAGTTACAAAACAGCGGTTCGGCGACAAAATGGGGGGCTGAAGGGACGCTCTCATTACGGTAGATGCAAGACGGGGAATCTGCCGAGTCACCGCGCCCTTGCGAGCCTATAAAAAGATCGAGGTCCTGGTCGCCATCCATGTCGAATAGCGCCGCGCCAAAGCCGAAGTCACCGAAGGCGCTGGCGCTGCGGCGTTCGTCGCCGCTGGGGATGCGCGAACGATGGTTGGCGAAGGCCATGTCGTGGACGCGCTCAAAAAGAATACCGAATTCCGGGGTGGGGCGAGCCAGGCATTGCCCGCCGGCGCAGCGCTGATCGGCCTGGCAATCGTCGTGGACCAAACATTCGCCGCTGAAGCAGCGGCCATATACCGAGCACGTTTCGCCGTCGGCGCAATTCTGTCCGCTGCCACCGCAGCCGCCTGCATCGCCATCGGTTATGCTTGCATCAGCAGTGACTCCGGCGTCGCTTAGCTCGGCTTGCGCGTCGAGCGCCGGCCCGCCCGCATCGGGGGTTTCAGTCGGCGTATCCGGGCAAGCGCAGAGGAGTAGGGTGGCGAAAAGTACGAAGGGGAGTTTCAAAGCGTCCACCAGCGCGGCACAAATCGCTCGCCAAATCGCAGCATAACCTTCTGAGTTCCTTGTGGAAGTTGCACCTGTTTTTCTCCTGCTTGGTCGGCGACCGGCAAAGCCTCATTGGCGCCAAAGAGATACACTCGAAGCTCTCCAGGAGGCGCGGCTTCACTGGTAACAATACTCAATTGCTCGCCATCGCGCCGCAGAGTCAACCATTCGGGCTCTTCGAGGTGCACTGGCCCGGCGGTGCCCTGGCAATCAAAGGCGACGATGGCGCCGCTGGGAAAGCGTAGACTGCCACGGTTCCAAGGACTCAGCACAAAGGGCGAGGCCCCGCTGCGCAATTGGCCTTGCGCGTCCCATTGGCGTGGTGCGCCACCATTCGGCGGCAAAATTGCATGAGCCAAGCCGAAGGTTGCGACGTAGCGATCCTTTGGGATCAAGGTGCAGCGCGGTTCGGGAGCATTTAGCGTTGGAACCTCGCGATGCAAGCGCAGCGGACCTTCCTTGCCGGCACCGATCAACTCGATCGAACCATCAGAGTCGAGGTCCGCCTTGAGCACCGCTCGGCTGCCATAGACCCGTTCAGGCGTTCGGCTGTCTTCGTGGGTGAACGGAGTTAAGCCGAGATCGGCACTGTGCAACACGAAGCGAGCGTTATCGGTTTGCATCAGAATAGCATCGAAATGACTGGCATGACTGTCGGCTCCAGATAGCCAAACCGAACCCTGTCCCACCATAAAGTCGTCGCGCCCGTCGCGGTTAAAGTCATCCACGACAACACCCCAACTAAAGATCATGTGCTGGCCGATGTAACCCAGTTCTGTGTGCGTGGAGCGCGCCAGGTTTCTTGGGGCTCGGCCATCGCGGACTTGGATCATGCGGTTGTTTCCGCTGTCGGTAAAATATACGAACTCTCCAACCCCTTCGACCTGGATGACACCGCTGCCCATATAGGCCCCGAAACCGGGCGGGTCGATGGATAAACGATAAGGGCGAAAGCGACATCCTTCGCTCGGAGCGCAGCGTAGGTAAACCCCACCCGGATCCCCTAGCCCGGACTCATACAGGTCCGGGCCCATCGTGCCTGCGTCTTCGCTGAGCAAAAGGTCGAGTAGGCCATCACCGTTGAGATCAGCGGCGCCGATTGCCAAAGTTGAACCCTGTGCATGCAGCAATAAAGGAGCGTCACCTCGGTCCCATTCCTGGCGCGTTAGGAAACGAAAGTCGCCGTTTCCAAGACCAACAAAAGCGAGATTGTAGAGCGAGTCGATGCCACTGTAGATACCGTCCCATTGACAGCCGACAAGGAGGTCTTGAAAGCCGTCGTGGTTAAAATCGTAGCTTAAGGAAGCGCCAGCGCTGCAGTTAGCTCGGTCATCACCTGGTGGCAAAAGCGCCAGAAGGTCGATGCGCTCGGAGCGAGGGTAAAACCTTTGAATTTGAACGAATTTCGGTCCGAGCATGAGCAGCTCGTGACGCCCATCTCCATCGATGTCGAGACCCGCTGTCCCGTGCACGACAACGCTTTCCCCAGCGCAATGCTCGGCCACCGGTACAAAGTTGATGTTTCCGGGCGTGCTCTGGTTGCGATACAAACAGGCACTCGATGAGCCTCGGGACAAGTAGGCTTGCGCAATATACATATCGAGGTCGGAATCCCCGTCAAAGTCGAGCAAAGCGATGCCAAAGCCGTTGTCGGCGCAGAAATGCGCAGCGCTCTGCGCACAAAGTCCATCGAAGACGGCGACATGGGCTTCAAGCGCTTCGACATACACCCGCTCCAGTGCGAAGCCATTCTCAGGGCGCGTCAGGCAGTCGCCGTCTCGGCAGCGTTTGTCGTCTGGGCAGTCGGCGTGGCTCAAACAGGCTTGGGAATGGCAACGACCAAGGCTTGAGCAGCGCTCTTCGGCGGCAGGGCAGTCGCTGTCTTCCTGGCAGTCGTTTGGTGCCAGGCAAGTATCGTTGATGCATTCGAAGCCCTCGTCGCATCCCATCGGGCAGGGGCTATCTGGTGGGCGGCCCGCGTCCGGTCCCTGATCTCCAGCATCGACCGGCGCGCTGCTCGCGTCCGGTGGCTGAACTCCCGTATCGACGGATGAAGTGGCCTGTGGGCAGCCTATTAAGGCGGAGAGCAGACCAAGAATGGTAAAAAGACGAGTCATTGTTGCGACAACTCAGCGAGCGTAAACCAGCGCGGTAACCAGCGTGAGCCGAAACGTAACATGACGCGCTGCGCTTGTTCGGGCAGCTGCAGTCTAGATTCGTTCTCACTGATGAACTCGACGGATTCGAGCGTGCCGCTAGGGTCGATAAGGACCGTTAACTCGCCCTCCGGCCGAGCCTCGGTCATGCGCAGGGTAAGCAGGCTCTCGTTTAGGCTTAAGTGCAGCCATTCGGGCTCGACTAGAATCATGGGGCCGCTCGTGCCTTGGCAATTAAAGGGGATGACGGCGCCGCTTGGGAAACGCAAATTTGCGCTGTTGTGAGGGCTTACAACAAAGGGTGAGGCGCTGCTGCGCAACTGGCCTTGGCTATCCCATTTGCGCGGTGCTTGCCCTTCTTGAATGAGTGCAAAGCCGGTGCCGAAACCCGGGGCATAACGAGTCATGGGGATGACCGTGCAGCGCGGCTCGACAGCGGGGGTCAAGGGGACCTCCCGATGCAGGCGCGGGTAGCCTTCCATTCCAAGCCCGACCAAGTCGAGATGGCCATCGTAATCAAGATCGGTTTTGAGCGTGGCGCGGCTGGCGAAGGGGAAGGTCTCATTGCCGCTGTCTTCTGTGGTAAAGGGCTCAATTCCTAAGTCGGAGCCATGCCAAACAAAGCTACCTTGAGCGTTTTGCAGCAACAGCGCGTCGAAATGAGAGTTGTAATCATAGAGTCGGGCAGATTTGACGGAACCTTGAGAAACATACAGATCGTCGCGTCCGTCGCGGTTGAAATCATCGACGACGACGCCCCATGAGAAGAGCAGCGACCGGCCGATGCGGGTGAGGTCGGACCGCCTGGAGGCCGCCGAGTTGACGGGCGGGGCTTCGTCGATTTGGATCATCCGATTGCTGCCAAAATCGGTGAAGTAGACCTGCTCGCCAAGCCCTTCAACCTGGATAACCCCACTGCCCATAAGGGCGCCAAAGGCGCTTTCCTCGTCGTCGGAGACCGGGCGGCTACGAAAGCCGCAGGGCTCCCTTGGGCTGCAGCGTAGGTAGACTCCGCCCGGGTCGGTCGTCATACGATGGTCGCGGATCACAGAATCTTGGCTGACGATAAGATCGATCAGCCCGTCTTCGTTCAGATCCGCTGCGCCTAGAGCCAAGGTGTTGCCATTGGTTTTAAGCAAGAGGCTTCGTTCAGCACCCCAGAGATCAGGGTTCAAATACTCAAAGTTTCCTTCGCTATTTTGCAGAAAGGCGAGGTTGTAATAGCTAACGCTTCGGTCGCGCAGCATCTCCGTTTGGCAACCGACGTAGAGATCCAAGCGACCATCATAATTCAAATCGATATTGACTAAGGAGCCCACCAAACAGTTGCGCCGGGACGAGCCTTCAGGAATTAATTCGATCAGGTCCAGGCTTTCAACAGCCGGGTAAAACCGCTTTAGGATGAGGTGCTGATAGCTCGCCAGCAGCAGCTCATGGAAGCCGTCGTTTTCGATGTCCGTGGCGAAGGCAGCATAGGGTTGAGGACTGCTGAATTCGCAATGGCCGGGCATGGGCGTAAAACGAATCGAGCCGGGCAGCGAGTCGTTTCGGTACAAACATCCCGGGCTGCCGGTATCTTCCGAAGCGCTTTGGCTACCGATAAAGAGGTCGAGGTCCAGGTCGCCATCGATATCGAGCAGGGCCGCTCCAAAACCCCATTCTCCATCGAGTTCGTCGTCACGAGGTTGGTCGACGTTCGGCAGTTTTGAAAGGTGAGCTTGTAAGTTGGGCTCGCGAACGCGCTCGAAATAGATGCCTGCGGGTACGCTGGGCCTGGCGACGCAACGGCCGCTCGCGCAACGCTGACTCTGCTCACAGTCGGCGTGGCTGATGCATTCATCGCTAATGCACTGTCGTGCCGTCGAGCAAGCCCTGCCTTCGGGGCAATCAGAGTCGTTTAGAC
>JAPKCE010000395.1 GCA_028823075.1 Myxococcota bacterium | reverse complement strand
GCCCAGCGCTTCTTGCCGTTGCGCATCGAGGATGGATACAACCTGCGCTGCGGCTGCCGGAAACCGAAGCGGCCGCGCCAATTCAAAAACACCCTTCGTCGGCGCCCTTGAACTTGAGCCTTCACCGAGCAGCATGACGCAGAGACCACTGGCCAGCGCAGGCTCGATAAGATCGTAGCTCAGGTCGAAACCTTCGCTTTCCCGAGCGACCCGGCTGCCGGTCACCAAAACACCGTGCACTCCGCGCTCTATAATCGCCGGTTGCAAGTCGACGAGACGGCTGATCACAGCCAGTTCGAAACCAGCTTGACGCAGCGCTGAGTCAATAATGCTGCGCTCGAGATCGGCGGGGCCAACTAGGATCAATCGCCAAACAGTGCTCAACAATCTCTCCCTTCTCATCAATTTCGCCGCGCGTACGTGTTAAGCCCACGGGCGCGTCAAAACAAAAGCAGCGGCCGCTATTGTGGGCACGGCTAGCGATCGGCGCCAGATTTTTGCACGCACAATTCAAGCGATCGGACTTTGCAAAGCCATAATCAGCGGCTAAGCCGGCCGCACAACAGAGCCGGAGGGACCCATGGGACCCTGGAACGACCCCCTGTACGACACCACTCGAGACCTCATACTTCGCACCGCCCAAGAAATCGGAATCGATCCGAATATAGCTGGGCGTTTGGCGGTTCCTGACCGCGCCATTGTGGTTAGCATCCCCTTGCGCCGGGACGATGGGACGGTGGAAGTTTACACCGGCTACCGGGTCCAGCACAACGACACCCGCGGGCCTTGCAAGGGCGGTATTCGCTACCACCCCCACGTCAATTTGGGTGAAGTCACCGCCCTGGCCACCCTCATGACTTTTAAGTGCGCCGTCGTCGGCGTTCCGCTGGGCGGCGCCAAAGGCGGAATCTCCATTGACCCCAGCGGCCTGAGCCGAGCCGAACTGCAGCGCCTGACGCGCCGTTACACCACCGAGATCATCAACTTTATCGGGCCGGGCAAAGACATCCCAGCTCCCGATATGGGAACCAATCCGCAGGTGATGGCCTGGATCATGGATACCTTTAGCCAAACCCACGGTTATGCGATGCCCGGCGTCGTCACCGGAAAACCGATCGAGCTAGGCGGTAGCCAAGGCCGTTTACAGGCCACGGGCCGCGGCCTGGTGTACACGGTTGTCGACGCCGCCAAACATCTCGGGCTGGAACTCAAAGGCGCTACTGCGGCGATCCAGGGTATGGGTAATGTAGGTTACTGGGCGGCGCGCCGCTTGGACTATCGGGGAACTAAAATTGTCGCTGCATCCGATGTGACTGGAGCGGTGTACAACCCGAAGGGGATCAACCTCAAAAAAGCCTATGTTTACATGCAGGAAAACGGCGGCATCGCGGGCTTCCCGGGTGCCGAAGCCATGGACCCTACCGAACTGCTTACCCTCGATGTCGACATCGTGATCCCAGCAGCGCTCGGCGGCGTGATCGACGCTAAGGTCGCTAAAAAATTGCGCTGTAAAATCCTCGCCGAAGGCGCCAACGGACCGGTTACCAGCGACGGCGATGCCGTGTTGCGCAAACGCCAAGACGAAATCTTTGTCATCCCCGACCTGCTGGCCAATGCCGGCGGCGTCACCGTCTCGTATTTCGAATGGGTGCAAGGCACACAGAACTTTTTCTGGAGCGCGACCGAGGTGAACAAACGCCTTGAGAGCATCATGGTCACCGCCTTTAAAAAGATCTTAAAAGTACATGTCGATGAAAACTTGGACATGCGCACCGCGGCGATGGCGGTCGGCATGAGACGTGTCAGCGAAGCGATGCTGTTGCGCGGACTCTTTCCTTGAGTTGAAGCCTTAGATCGTCCGGCGCAGGGTAAGATCAAAAAGTTTTGGGTAAGCTTGAAATAGCGAGATGACTCGGCGCCTTAGTCTCGGGCTTCGGTGCAATTTAAGAGCTATTTTTGCGAGTCGAAACTTGGCTTTGACGGTTTTGTTGATGGCCTTCTCCAGGCCGCTCCGGGGCGCCCCCTCGAGCAGCGATGGCAACAGGTCTCGCAACAATAAGCTTTGCGAAAACCCGGCGCTCAAACCCTCGCCCGTGATGCCATCGAAAAAACAATAGGCATCGCCAATGAAACAGCCACCTTCGAAGGTAGCGGCCGAAGCGGCTTGCGCCATCGGGCCCGCCCCCATGCCTTTGCTGCTGACCTCAGCTCCCGAAAACCGCTCGCGCAAAGCCGGGAAGTGCTCCAACCAAGCGGCCAAGCGCTGATCACCGCTGGGTGCCGAAAAACCTTCTCCCCAGAGAAAAGCGACGCCGATTTCCTGTTCGGCGACCGGCGTCAGATAGGCTTCACAACCGTCGGCCCAATGGACTTCGACCGCGTCACTCACCGAGGTCACATGAAGATGTTGGCGCCAGCCGAAGCGACGAATTGCTAAGGGTGGCTGGCCTTGCATTCCCAGGCTGTTGCGAAACCGCGAGCGCAGGCCGTCTGCGATGACGATATATCGAGCAAAAAACTCGCCGTCGGATGTTTGCAGACACCAATTCCCATCGCTCCGAGCCAACGATTTGACCGGGCAGTTTGGATGCAACTCAACGCCATCACGGCAAACCTCGAGCAGGGCGCGGCTAAGTTCCAGCCGCCTGACGCCCATGCCGATATTTTCACCAAAATTGCCGCGAGCCACTCCGCTTCGAGGATCATGATATTCGATGCCGCGTATCGGCATACCAAGCGGTTCCACGCCGAGGGCTTTTAAGGCCGCCAACCCTTGCGGAAGAATCCCTTCGCCGCAGGCGCTGTCGCGGGGCCAATCTCGGCTCTCGAAAAGGCGCAACGAGAGTCCGCTTTGACGCAGCGCCGCGGCGGCGGCTAAACCGACGGGTCCGCCGCCTATAACCGCGAC
>JAPKCE010000394.1 GCA_028823075.1 Myxococcota bacterium | reverse complement strand
CAGGCACGCGCTAAAAACGCCTAAAGCGACACTGCGCAACGAAACCCCCCTCCCTATTAGGAAGTGCACTATTCTAAAGTAAACCCTTGAAAAAGCACCCGGACGAAACTTCGAGAGAGGTGTATTCTCTTGGTTTTTCAGTATACTTTCCTATAGACCGCTTCGGGTCTACTGCTCGCCATGGAGTTGGCCGGAGCTTATGAGCGAGGTGCAAATAAAGCGCTTTAGTCGTTTTTTGTTTGACAATCACCACCGCTAACTCAAGAGGTCTCTTTAGAGGGGGTCGTCATGCTTTTGCTTCTTACCGGCCTCATGGCGAGCGGCGCTGCGGCACCAACGGCTGCTGCCGCCCAGGTTCCCGACGCTGCGGTAAGCGAGCAGCCATGGCGCGTCGCTTGGCGGGTAGGCTTTGCGCACAACAAGGACCACACACTACCAATCGCTGCGATCGCCAAGCGCTTAAAGCCATGGATGAGCCGCCTCCCTGAAGGCGAACTCAAAGAAACGCCTGACGAAACGCTTAAGGCGTTCCGCACACAAGTACGAAAAGAGCGCATCCGCTATGCCCTCTTCATCGATGCAAGCCAGAGCTCACTCGTCACCATCATGGTCCTCGATGAGAAATCGCTTAGCGGTTTGGCGCGACTCGACCTCGACTGCAAAGACTGCGACGCCAAAGCTTGGGATTCCCGCTTCAAAGAAGGGCTCCGAGCGCTCTTTGAGGCGCTTAATCCACTGCTCAAACCCTCCCAAGAAGAACAAGCAAAAACGGCGGCAATCGAAGCGAAAAAAAGTCGTTCCACCGCGGCGTATTCAGCGCAATTTAGAGCCTTGGGAAGCGGCTTAAAGCTGGTCGGTGTTGAAGCTCGTCTAACACTTGCTTCAGCCGCCGAAAATAGCGCCGCTCAGTGCCAGGTTTTCTCGGGTAAGAAAGGCAGGATACGCTGCGAAAAACTCTTGCCAGAAACCTACGAACTGATCGCAACCCTCGCTGGGTTCAAACCATTACGGCGCAAGGTGTCGCTGCGCAAAGACGAGGAACTCACCGAACTCCTTGACCTTAATCCCTCCCGCATCAATCCGTTTCAAGTCACGGTGCGCAGCCGTAAGCCCTATCGCGAAGTCACGCGGGTCCAGCTGAGTCGCGAAGAACTTGAGGACATTCCCGGCACCGGCGGCGACGTGGTGCGGGCTGTCCAATCCCTACCCGGCGTCGCACGAGCCCCTGGCCTCTCGCCGCTTATTATCATTCGCGGCGCCGAACCTGATGACAGTTCATTCCTCATCGACGGCTTCCGAACCGGGCTTCTTTTCCACCTGACTGGGCAGAGCGTATTAGCGAACGAAACCGTCGAAAGTCTTGAGTTTATTCCCAGCAATTTTAGCGCCCGTTACGGTCGTTCTCACGGCGGCGTTGTGGCGGTAAAAACAAACGAAAGGCATACGGATGAGTGGTTAAGACGCGTCCAAACTGACCTGTATGCAGGCAGTGTTTATAGTGCCGGACCGGTCGGCAAAAACGGTATGTTGTGGCTGAGCTTTCGGCGCAGCTGGATCGATGCCGTACTCCCCTTGGCCGCCGAGGTTCTGCCACTCGAGTTTACTGTAGCGCCGCGGTTTTATGACTATTTCGCCAAATATGATCAGAAAATAGCCGGTTTCGGCTCGGCCGGGTTGGTGTACCAAGGCGCACTCGATAAAGTTAAGTTCGCGATCGACCAGCCACCCGACTTTGACCCTTCGGTTCGCGGCGACGTCTCGACGCTCACCATGTTTCACCGCATCAGGCCCTACGTTGTTTTTCGCTCCGGCCCGTGGCGCCATCGTAGCAGTCTAAATGCCCAGCTTGAGTCCTTTGACGTGTCCTTGGGTCAGATCTTTAAGCTCAATGTCGAATCTCGTACTTTGCAGTGGCGCCACGAAGCGCAACGCCAGCTTCCTGGTGGTCATACCCTCTTTGTTGGGCTCGATCCGCTCTACGATAACTTTGTCGTTGGCGGCTTAGCGACAGGGCGCCCCCAAGAAGGTCAAGGTCTTGGCTCTTTTGCACGCAGCGAAAACGAAGACTTCCGAGAAGAAGGTTCAAAGTTTCGCGCCGGCGGATACGCCGAAGTTTTAATTAAATCCGGTCTTTGGAAATCGTCATTCGGTTTGCGCCTTGATTCCGATGACGCACAATGGGCGGTCTATCCACAACCTCGCATGAGCATGCGCCGTAACTTTGGCAAATCACCTTGGGACCTTCGCTGGGGTGTCGGCGTCTACAGTCAACCGCCGCGCGACGATGAAACGATCAAGCCATTTGGTAACCCGGACCTTTTTTGGGAGCATGCAGGGCACGGGCAAGTCGGCTTTGGTTTCACGGGTTCATCGGGAATCTCCTGGGAGACTTCGTTGTTTGCGAAGCGGGTCATCGATGCGGTGGACAATGAAGTCGAAGCGAGCGAAGTTGCCGGAACCAGCGGTAACAGCGGGCTAGCAAATGTTGGGCTCGGGCGAACTTATGGGCTGGAATTGCTGTTGCGACAGCGCAAATCGACCACGCCCTTTCGCGGCTTTCTCGCTTACACACTTTCGAGAGCCGAGCGACAGGAACGAGAACTCGAGCCCTGGCGCTTGTTTAGCTTTGATCAAACCCATGTTCTAAGCGTTGTCGGCACTTATCAATGGACAGCGCGCCTCTCCACAGGACTGCGCTATCGCTACGCTACGGGCAATCCACTCACGCCAAACCTCGGCAGTATTTTGGATTCGCGTACCGGCACTTATATCCCGGTCGCCGGTGAGCGCTTTTCGGAGCGACCACCAGCCTATTGGCAATTCGATGCGCGCATTGATTATAAAATTCTGCGTCCCGGCTGGCGTACGGAACTCTATTTAGATCTTCAAAACGCAACCAACCGCCAAAA
>JAPKCE010000393.1 GCA_028823075.1 Myxococcota bacterium | reverse complement strand
TGAACGCGGGGATCGTCGCTGCCGAGAGCAGCAGCCGTCTCCAAGTAGCTTAACGCATCTTCAACCCGCCCAGCCAACTCGCTGCTTTGGGCCTGGGCCAGCAGTTCCTCGATGCTCTCCGATGAAAGCTCCGTGCGCTCGCGTGGCGGTGCCGAATCCCATGTGAAGTCGAGCGGTGGGTCCTCGCCTTCTACGGGCGGCAAGATGCCGGCCTCGTGCACGCTCTGCGCCGGAACCGTAGGCAGCGCATCCTCCAAAGCTGCTTCTGCAGCATGTAGGCTTTCGGCTGGTAAAACGGTCTGGAGCATATCGTCCAAGGCGACCGGGGCGGCGCTCAAAACCTGCACCGGCCCCGCGCTGCGAACGATTAACTCAGGCTCTTCGCCGGGCATACCAGAGATCGCCACGCGCTCGACACCGGCCACCGCCAGTTGACTCAAACTTCCGCCCAGGCCTGCCAAGCGCTCTAGCGCGGCGCCGACGGCCTCATCGTGGACTTCGACCATGCCCTGTTCGGCGCGAGCACAAAGCTCAAGGTCCGTAGCCGGGTCACCCATGTTCTCACCGATCCAAGCGAGGCGATCGCGCAGTGCCGACCAGTCCCTCTCATGGCGCAGGTAATGAAGCACAGCGCGCTGTAAAACCAAGCTTTCAGGCCGTTGCGCCTCAAGGGCAACGAGATGCGGGTATGCGAGATCGCTCAAGCCCCCGCTTACCGCCTGCATAATTACGCGGGCAGCAACCTCTTCATCGAGATCGGCGAGCACATCAAAAAGCGGCGTGAGCACGGCAGCGGAAGCTCCAGCGTCGCCTTCGGTCTCGTAGATCTCGGAGAGCAGCAAGAAGGGCTCGGGGAAGGTCGCCGCGTGTTCGACAACCTCAAGCGCCTCGCCGAGCAGCTCGACCGCCGCCGTCGTGTCCCCTTTGACGCGCCACAGCAGCCCAGCGGCGCGATGCAGGGCCGCCGCGGCGGCGTCGCCTTGAAGATGCCCTGCCAGGGTTCGGAACTCGCCGACAGCAGCAGCTAAATCACCGCTGCGTTCAGCCATCTGGGCAAGGGCTAAACGGGCATCTACATCTTGAGGGTCATGCAAGACGACCATGCGTAAAAGGTCCATATCGCCGCTCAGTTCGGCGGCGCGGCGAAGGCTGCGCAGACGCTCGTCCTTCTCCGGGGTAATCTTGGCTAAACGACGGAGCAGTTCGACTTCTGCCTCTTGTTTTCCGGTCTCAGCAGCAATCTCGATGCGCATGCGCAACATGCGTGCATCTTCGGGAGCCGCGGACTCGACGCGGCTGAGGATCTGCCCTGCGCGGTCGACATCGACGCGACGCAAATTCGCGGCAGCGCGCAACAGATGGTGAACCCGCTGGCCGATCTGCTCTGCGCTCTCAGCAAGAGTCAGTTCCAGCTCGGCAGCAGCGCTAAAGTCGCCTTGCCGCTCATAAGCTCGACCAAGCTCTTGGCGAATGCCGACGTGGCCTTTGTTGAGTTCAAGCGCTTCTTTGAGAAGCTCGACAGCTTCGCTGGCATCGGTGGCGAGTTGGGCGGCGCGATGCAACCAATTAGACCGAGCAAGGGGCTGATCGGCAACCAGACGGCCCAGACGCTGCCGCGCCCATACTGTCAGTTCAACATCACCAGCCTGGCTCGCCATCTCTTCCATCGCGAGGAGAACTTGCTGATCATCGCCGCTTTCGTCGAGGAAAGTTCGCAACCTTTTCAAAGCCTCATCAGGACGCTTCAGGTCTTTTCCGACCAAACTGGCCCAACGCAGCAGCGATTCGATGTCTTGCTCATCATTTAGTAACTCAGCCGCCTCGTCGTAACGCTCCAGACGGGCCAAAGCTTCGACATTCAAAGCGAGGTCTTCAAGGCTATGGTCTTCGATAAGACGCAGCGCGTTGGCCGGTTGTCCAGCCTGCAAACAGACGGCGACTTCTTGGCGCAGCACCTGGGAGCCTTTGTCGCCCTGCAAACGTAATAAGGCATATTGATCGGCTGCCCGAGCCGGCTGATCCGCTTGCTCGTAAAGCTCGGCGAGCAACCACCCCGCTGCACCGCGAACACCATCTCCAGCCTCGGCGCTTGCGACCCCCTCCGCAAGGCGAAGCGCTTTGCTCAAGCCGCCCGGCAAATTGGCGAGCAACGCAGCGGCTGCCAAACGATCTTCGTGTTCCACAGCGTGACGCGCGAGCAGTTCGGCAAGACTGGGGTGGGACCCTTGAAGGGCAAGCACCGGATAGAGCGCTTCAAAGGCCCGCTGGCGCATAGCATCGTTGCCCATCACCAGCGCCTCGGTGAGATGAGGAACTCCTTCGTCCGCGCGCCCCTGATCGGCTAAATTCTCGGCCAAGCGGTAGGCAATAGCGGCCCGCGCCTCACCGGCGGGCAGCTCTTGAACCCAAGTCTGCAATGCGGCGTGAATAAGATCGTTACGTTGAGACTTTTGCGCCAACTCGGCGCGCATAGCCGCCAAACGAAGAGCATCACCACCGCGGGCTAAGGCCTGGTCGAGATCTTCCATCGCCGCATCAACGTCGTTGGCGGCAGCGCGAGCCTGGGCGCGACGCGACAGAGCTTCGACAGCAGTATAGTCATCGGCAGCCTCGGCGACAACCTGGTCGAGAAGGCCGACGACCATCTCCTGATGCCCACCTTCCATTGCGACCTGAATCATGCGCTCGTTGGTTTCCGCAGCCTCGATCCCACTGCGCGGCTCGATCTCTTGTAATAGAGCTAGAGCATGGTCGACATCATTGAAACGATGCGCGGCGATATCGGCCATCACACGCAACCGTTCGCTGCGCCGCTCGGGGTCTAAACCTCGTTGTAAAATAGCGCGCCCAACCTTCATACGCAGCTGCCAATCACCAGCTTGGCCAGCTAAATTCTCCAGCCGCAAAGCA
>JAPKCE010000392.1 GCA_028823075.1 Myxococcota bacterium | reverse complement strand
CCATCGACGGTGAAAAGACCGTCGAGCCGGCCTTTGGACTGGAAGCTGTTTGGGTCAGCGCTGAGGATCGAGACGACGCGGAGCTGCGCGGCTATACAGTGGTCGATTGTGCCACCGTGATCGCCACCCATCTTACCGAGGTTGTTAAATCCCATATTGACGAGCTTTTTGGCGACGCTGAGCTCGACGACATTTTGCGCATCACAGGTGAGCATAACCCGAAGCTGGTTGAAGATCTTATCCCAGGTAAACTGACGCGCGGTGAGTTGTTGCGTGTCATGCGTAACTTACTGCGAGAAGGTGTCTCTGTTCGCGACATGCGCACGGTGCTCGAGACGCTCGCTGACCGAATCGGTGAGACCAAGAACACCGACATTTTGACCGAATATGTACGTTACCGGCTCGGTTCGGCGATCTGTTCGGAGCTCGCGGATGGTGAGTCGAAGATTCAAGGCTTGGTGCTCGATGGCGTCGCCAGCCAGGCGATTCGTGAAAGCTTAACCGCCATTGATTCGGAGGTGCATGTCGGGTTGCAGCCTAATGCGGCACGCGGCTTGCTTTCTAATCTAACAGATCAAATGGAGCAATTTGCCGTGAGTGGTCGTCAGCCAGTTCTTGTTGTCCCCGCAGAGATTCGCCGCCCTGTGCGCGACTTCTTAGCGCGTCATCTAAGCATGCTGACGGTACTCTCCCATCGTGAGATCACCTCCCGTTACCGCCTCGATGCGGTCGGTGAGGTCGGTCTCAAAGCCGCGGCATAGGATGAGGGCTAAGTTATGAAGGTGCAGACCTACAAAGGAACAACGGTGAAAGACGCGCTCAAACAGGTGCGCGAGGCACATGGTCCGGATGCTGTTATTTTGGAGACTCGACAGAAAGATGACGGGCGCCGTACCTGGACCGAGGTTTCTGTGGCACCTTCAAATACGGACCTAAGTAAAGTTAAGCCTTTGTTTTCAAACCCGAAACCAGTTGGCGGTCGCTATGGGGCCTCTGCCTATGCGCGTCAGCAAGATGGCGAACCGCTAAGCACGGCGGCAGCCAACGAACAACGCCGTCAGGTTCTTGACTCTGGTGAAGCAATCGATGGCGAGCTTAAGGCTTTGCGCCGAGAGATTAGCCGCGTCACTACTTTGCACACGCCCAAAGTCGATCCCGTCGACCAGGCGCTGCGTACCTTCGGGCGTAGCTTTGAACGAGGTTTGGAAGAGACTCGCGATCTGCTTCGCGCCTTGCTCAGTGAAACGCGCGCCCAGAGCACGATGGACTTCAGCCCTTCTCAAGCTCGTCTGTATAACCTGCTCACTCATAATGGCGTAGAAGACCTGCTCGCCGAAGAGTTGGTGCGCGGGCTTGATGCCCAGGGCGAGGGCGACAACCCCCTTGATCTCAGGCGCCAACGTGCGGAGCGTTTGCTTTCAAAGGTTGTTACAGCGGCTCCTTTGGCCACGCGGCGAGGTCGCCAAGTCGTCGGATTTTTCGGCCCCACCGGAGTGGGTAAAACGACCACCATCGCCAAAGTCGCCGCCGATGCTTCGATTCGTTACGGCCGCAAGGTGGGTTTGATTACCACCGACACCTACCGCATCGCAGCGGTCGAGCAGCTTGCCGCCTACGCCGAGATTCTTGATCTGACCATCGAGGTGGCGCGCGACCGGGACGAACTCGCTAAGAAACTAAAAACGATGAAGCGTTGCGATATGGTTCTCGTCGATAGCGCGGGTCGCAACCCGAAAGACGATTCAGCGGTTGCCGAAATGGCCGATGCGATCAGCCCTGACCTCGTTCCGACACGTCTGCTTTGTACCGCTGCTGGGACCAACCCGCGCACGCTAGCTGAGGTGTTACGGGCCTTCAAACCAGTGGGCGTCTCCGAGCTGGTTATTACCAAGATGGATGAATGCGTGGGCCACGGAAGCATGCTAAATGCTCATCTGCGCACCGGTTATCCGTTGACCTATTTCACGACCGGCCAACGGGTGCCGGAAGATATTGAAGCTGCAAGCGCCGAGCGTCTCGTTCGCCTGGTGCTTGAGCAGTGGGTAGTTTGATGAGTTCAGATCAGGCCAAAACCTTAAGAGATTTGCGTCAACAGGCCGACGCTCGACGAACGATGGGCGGCGGCGAAGTCCCTGCGACTCGCGTTATCGCGGTGACCTCAGGCAAGGGCGGCGTCGGCAAGACCAACGTTATCGTTAATTTAGCTGTCGAACTGAGCCGGCGCGGCCGCAAAGTGCTTATACTCGATGCTGATTTAGGGCTCGCCAACGTCGATATTCTGCTCGGCTTAGCGCCGAATGGTCATCTCGGCGACGTGCTTTCGGGCATTTGCGAGATCGACGAGATTATTCTGCACGGCCCCGAAGGGGTCGACCTTTTACCCGCCGCTTCGGGTATCGCCGAGGTCACGACCCTTAGCGAAGCGCAAAAGGCTCGCCTAAAGATGGCTCTGGAGCGTTTGCGTGAGGGCTACGATACGCTGCTCGTCGACACCGGCGCCGGTATCAGCTCGAATGTTATCTATTTCGCAGGTGCAGCTCAGGATGTCGTGGTCGTTGTCACCCCGGAGCCCACCGCGCTGGCCGATGCCTATGCGGTCATAAAGGTTCTTAGAAACCGCCGAAAAGTGCGCCGGTTTCAGCTTCTTGTAAATCAAGTTCACCAGGTCTCTGCCGCCGAATCTGTGCATGAGCGCCTGCTGCGTGTGGCCGAGCGCTTTCTCGATGTTGAGATTAATCTGCTCGGCCATATCTACGCCGATCCGGCGCTGCAGCGGGCGGTGATGGAGCAGGGCCCCCTGGTCAAGCTCTATCCGAGTTCCCCGGCAGCACGCTGTTTCACCCAGATAGCGCAGCGGCTTGATATGTTACCGCCGCCTATTCGAGACGGCGCGGTTGGGCGTTTCTGGGAT
>JAPKCE010000391.1 GCA_028823075.1 Myxococcota bacterium | reverse complement strand
CTCCTTTATAGCTTCGGTCCGCGGCCTGAATTGCTGCCAAATTATGAGCCGCGCTGTTCGTCCATAGTTCGCTCTCGTAGGCGAACAGTGGGTCGGTGCCGTCGGCGACTCGAAGCGCCAAGGTCCAGCCGCCGCCTTGCGTCTCATGGTCGCAAAGAACCGGTATGGGACCAGAGCCATCAGGCGCCTCCACCCAGGCTCGTATTGCCGCATCGGAATGCGCACGACCGAGCGCGCTACAGTTAAAAGCCGGATGATCCTCGCTGCCATCGCGACGCCCCGTAAAATCACTGTCAAAAGGCGCAATAATTTCGGCGTCCAACGAAGGGTGGCCCACCGCGTAAAAGGCGTTATCACCCCAACAACGAAGCTCATCACCTTCGAGGGCAGCGCAGCGATGAGAGGCCTGACCGCCACGCCCTAGCGCGGTGACTCGCGCATCAGGACCAAAGTCGATGCGCGTCGGCCGATGGTCGGATGCGCGCTCGCTGCGCGGACGAGCGAGTTGACCGACTAGGTTGCTGCCCCAACAATAGACCTCGCCGCTTGCGGTCAAACCGCAAGTGCCATGTCGGTAGGCTTCAACCTGCACAAAACGGCGCCTTGCAACCCGAGTTGTCGTTGACTCCCCGCCTTCGGAGCCGAGTTGAAAATAATCGTTAAAGCCACCGCACCAAATCGCGCCATCGGCGGTCACGGCGCAAAGGTGATCGAGGCCTCCACTGATCGACAGCACGCCAGCAGGAATACCGGGCACGGCAGCCAAAACTGTACCTTGTACCGCATCCCTGAGGGTGCCGACAAATTGAACCTGCCCGTCACTATTCAGGGCCGCTGTAAAGTCGCTTCCCGCAACCACTTGCTCGACATTTTCAAAGCCAGCAGCGTCGCCCGCTTGCCAACTGCTGGAACCGTTCTGGAGTTCCCGGCCCAACTGCCCCCTAACATTGCGTCCCCAACATGCGAGCCGGCCAGCGGCTTCCTGGGTATCGACAATCGAGCAGCTATGGGCCTCACCCATCGCTAGATTGCGTACCCCGTCGAGCCCAGCCACGACGGTGGGGCGATAGACCGTGCTGGTAGGAAGCCCGGCGACTGGTGCAATTCCTAAATGACCATCGACGTTTAAGCCCCAACAGACGGCCCGGTCGGATGCCCGAGCGCAGAGCCCATGCGCCGACGCAACGACTGCTTCGACATCTGACAAGGAGGTTGAATCAACCGGTCCAGCGGCCATGTTGTCGCGAGAAAAGTCCGCTTCATCCGAGGGCTCATAACCGTCTTGGGCCTGCCCTTGGCCGTTGCGTCCCCAACAGCGCAGACTGACGTCTTCGCCGCGGCGCACGCGAGCGCAGGAGAAGCCGGCGCCTAAGGCAATACCGCCGAAAGAGGCTGGGTCGAACTGGCAGTTGATACAGATGGTGAGCAGAGCATCGTCGCCATCATCGCAGGCCTCATGGCCTTCGGCGCCGGGCGCCAAATCCGTGCGGATAATGCCATCGCCGCAGCGCGCTAAAGTGCAGGAATCGCAGGAATCGGTCTCAACTTCGTTACCGTCATCACATTCCTCAAGAGGGATGCCTCCTTCGTCACGTTCTGAGCGCGTGATCGCATCGCCGCAACGCGCCTCGACACAAAGGTTCGTGCAGGCGTCGTTGTCGTTGTCGTTGCCATCATCGCAAGCCTCGTAGTCCGGATGATCTGCAGTGAGCCCGACATAGTGCTTTAGGCCATCGCCGCAACGCGCGGTGCGACAAATCGAGGTGCAGTTGCCAATATCCTGGTTGTCGTCACCGTCGTCGCAAGTCTCAAAAGGCTCTCCATCGTCATCCACATCAAGCCGAGTAATTCCATCGCCGCAGCGCGCCATGACGCAGGTATTCGTGCAAATGTCGGCGTCGTTGCCGTTACCGTCGTCACAGAACTCGTAGTCCGGGTGCCCATCACCGAGATCCGCTCGCGCCACCCCATCACCGCAACGAGCTAGGCGGCAATTATTGAGGCATTCATCCGTTTCAATTTCATTGCCGTCATCGCAGGCCTCAAAGCCCTCGGAGCCCTCGCTCAGGTCGTTGCGATGCTTACCGTCGCCACAGCGAGACACCCTACAATCAGAGGTGCAGCTATCTTGATCTAAGGTGTTGCTATCATCACATTCCTCGCCCGGGTCAAGGCGTCCATTTCCGCAACCAACTAGATCCGGCCGGTCAATATTTTCGCCCTCGGGCTTGAGGCAGACCGAGCGCTTTTCGTCTTTTAACTCGTGGCAGTAATACTCCGCGTCACAATCTTCATGAGTAATACAACTGCGCGGCTCGATGCTCTGACAAGCACCAAAAGCGACGAAACCAAGAAGAAGAATAAAACGTTTCATCATCATCCCTATCGCCCGAGAACCCACCACAGGCCAGCGCCCGCAGCAGCCAAGCCGACACCGACGGCAAGCCCCTGGTTTCCCGCGGTGGTCGCAACCTTGGCTTGGTCGTAATTGGTTGGAGTTGGTGCCTCATCAAAGCGTCGTGTTGCCGGACCTACGACGCCGAGTTGAACATACGCAGCATAACCGACACCAACCATCGACAGCGCCAAACCGCCGCGCCCGATCAGGCGGAAAACCGAATTCTCGTTCCTCTCGACCAGCGGCACGGTTCGCTCGATGGTCGGCTGAGGAGGTACGTCTTGACCTGCCAAATTCGCTAGCGCCGCATCGATCAGCCAGGCCATGCCCTTGGACATTCCCGGCTCATCGGGCACCGTGATCGTCTGACGCACTTTAACCTTGGCGGTCTCCACGTCAGTGATCTTAAAGGTCATGACATATTCATGCCCGAGCTTGCCGAGACTCGGAACGATCATCAGCGGCACGCCTAAGGCTCCGCCGATCTCGGCGAGACAGCCCTCGTGATCACAGCCCA
>JAPKCE010000390.1 GCA_028823075.1 Myxococcota bacterium | reverse complement strand
AGCACGATACCCAGAAGAACGTCGAAGGGAAAGTGGACGCCCAGGTAGATGCGGCTCAGGGCGATGGCTAAGCCAAGGCAATACAAGGGAATCGCTACCGGTGGGTAGAGGACGCCGACAGCCGTCACGATGGTCAGAGCCTGGGTGCTGTGGCCTGAGGGGAAGGAGTTGCCAAAAGGTTCGTTGATCAGCCGCCGGTCGAGTCCGGCCTCGAAGGGGCGGGGGCGCTGCACGGCGAATTTCAGCAAGTTTGTGCTGGCGATGGACAAAATACCACCGAGCACCATGATCCAGGCCAGCTCTTTGCCGCCTGGCCCGGAGAAAAAACACACGACGCCGAGGATCACCCAGGCTCGTGTGTCTCCGAGCCCAGTGATCCAGCGGATAAAGCCAGTGAGTTTTTCGGGGCGGTAAGCGGTGAGCGCACGAAACAAGGCCCGATCAAAACGGATTAATGCGCCCAGAGCGCCTGGTTTTTCGTGTGGCTTCATGGTTCGTTACAGGTTCATTCCACCATCGAGCTCGATGCAGCGCCCAGTGAAAAAGTCGTTTTCGAAGATAAAGCGGACGGCTTCGTAGATCTCTTTGGGATCGGCAAAGCGCCCAAGCGGCACCATGCGGGTTAGGCCCGAGCGTGCCTTTTCGGGCATCTGCAACAGGATGGGGGTGTCGACCGGGCCCGGGGCGATGGCGCCGGTGCGAATGCCATAACGGCTCAGCTCTTGGCTCCACAGTTTGGTCATCGAGACCAAACCCGCTTTGGCGGCACTGTAGTTGCTCTGCCCGGGGTTGCCCTTGCGGCTGATCGAACTGATGTTGACCATGCAAGCTGGTGCGACGCCGTTGCGAGCCGCCAAGGTGGCGAATTCACGAGCGCAGAGGAAAGGCCCGGTAAGGTTGACATCGATCACCTGCTGCCACTTTTTCAGGCTCAAGTTGCTGATTTCACCTGTTTCCCTGTCCTTCTTGATAAGCAGCCCGTCGCGGATAATTCCGGCGTTGTTCACCAGCCCATTAACGGCGCCCATATGCTTGTAGGCCATCTCAAAAAGGTTGGCCACGCTCGCCTCATCGGCGACGTTGCATTCGACGCCAAAGACCATGCCTTTCGAAGCGTCGGTTACTTCTTGTAAGGCCTCGATATTGACATCGGCAGCCACGACTTGGGCGCCGGCGGCAGCTAATTCTAAGCTGAAGGTACGGCCCATACCCGAGGCGCCGCCGGTGACGATGACTTTGAGTTCGTTGAGTTTCATAGTTACTCTCCTGTGAAAGGTGGTGCAGCCCGCTACAACAAAGCAGAGATCCTTGCCATAGGCCTTGAACCGAGTCGGCCAGTCTGCTAGACTCCCTGGGACCAAGGGTTGCGCGGATGCGACCCAAGAACCATCAAGGAAGACGGCATGAAGATTAAATCCCCAGCTTCATCTCTTGTTCAGACTCAGGCCAATAAAACTCAGGCCCGTATGAACAAACTTTTTGACCAGATTAGTTCAGGTGCGCGCATCACCAAGGCCGCCGACGACGCGGCATCCCTCGCCATCTCCAGCGCCATGGAGGGTCAGATCACTGCTTTGCGCAGCAGCCGCCAAAACGCCAACGAGGCCGACAGCATGTTGCAGGTCGCCGATGCTGGTTTTGAGCAGGCTCAAGAAATTGTTGGGCAAATGCGTGAACTGGCGGTCTCGGCCAGTAACGGCACGCGCAGCGATGCAGACCGTGCCGCCTCCGAGATCGAATTTCAGAGTTTGCGCAGCGAGCTCAACGATCTGGCAGCCAGCACGGACTTTAACGACCGCGCCCTGCTCGACGGCGCGCAGAGCTTTACCTTTCAAGTCGGCGCCGAACAGGGCGCCAGCATTGTGGTCAGCACCGAACGCGGTGTTGGCGCTGAAGATCTTGGCGTCGACGCCTCCTCGGTCGCTTCGCAGGGCAGCGCTCAGGCCTCGCTTGAAGCACTCGAGGAAGCATCATCTCGGCTCAACGAGTCTCGCACCCGTGTTGGCGCAGGATCATCTCGCCTTCGGACTGCCTCGTCGGGCATTGAATCGGCGGTTGAAAACACGGTCGCAGCCAACAGCCAGTTGCGCGACTTGGACCTGGTCGAAGCGCTCTCAACCAAGGCTCGAGAGTCCATTTTACAGCAGAGCAACATCGCCATTTTGATGCAAGCAAACGCTATGCCTCAGGCAGCGCTCAGCCTTATCGGCTAAGCGAGTTCGAATCGATTTTGGTCAAGGGCGAGCTTCATGCTCGCCCTTGAACTTTTTTGCGGTGAAACCCGGGGAATACAGTTAGGGCGGCTGCAACAAAGAGGAGCCTGCTGATGAAATCCATGGGTGCAGACGAGTTGCGCGCGACCTACCTTCGTTTCTTCACCCAGCGTGAGCATAAACAGTTGCGCTCGGCGCCGCTCGTTCCTCAGGGCGACGCAACGTTGCTTTTCATCAACGCCGGCATGGTGCCATTTAAAGAGATTTTTACGGGTCGCCAAACGCCGCCAGCGAGTCGCGTGGTCAGTTCGCAAAAGTGTGTGCGCGCCGGTGGCAAGCATAATGATTTAGAAAACGTCGGCGTGACCAAGCGCCACCATACGTTTTTTGAGATGCTCGGGAACTTCTCCTTCGGTGACTATTTTAAGGCCGAGGCTTGTGCTTGGGCTTGGCAATTTCTTACCGACGAACTGGAACTGCCCAAAGATCGCCTATGGATCACCATTCACGACAGCGACGACGAAGCTCAGATCATTTGGGAGCAAAAAATCGGTGTCCCGGCCGAGCGTATTTTACGTTGCGGCGACAAGGATAATTTTTGGGCCATGGGCGACACTGGACCCTGTGGACCCTGCACTGAAATCCATTGGGACCGACGCCCAGGCGAATCGGGCGACCCGCTCGCCGACGACAGCCGCCTGCTC
>JAPKCE010000389.1 GCA_028823075.1 Myxococcota bacterium | reverse complement strand
CACTCTGGCGCCGAGCCCCGCTGAAGCCAGCAGCGACGCCGGCGAAACCCTTAAGTTGGGGCATCTAGGCAGCGTCAAACTGGCACGCCAAGGGAAGGCAAGCCGGGTGACCATCAGCGGCAAAGAGCTGCTTTTCAACGATCTCGCAGGCGATGCTCGCCTAACCCTGAGCGGCTACGCTTCGCACAAACGCTCCGAGGCGATGGGGCGCTGGCGCCAACGCCTGGTGACCATGGCAAACCTGCTGCCCAAAGAAGCTTCGGTCATGCTCTACGTGCGCGGCGACGCGCCGATGGATGCAGTGCTCGAGCTTATCGGAGCTTTAGCGCCTCGAGCAGTCAATTTGAGCTTCCCCCATCGCCGCGTGAAGGTCGTCGAAGACGATCTCTACGCAGCCCCCAACCAAGCGGCACCATGAGCGACTGGGTCAGTATCGACGGCGAGATCATGCCGGCGAGCGCCGGCCGAGTACCGATCTACGACCGCGGGTTTCTGTACGGCGATTCTGTTTTTGAAACACTGCGCACCTACAGCGGTAAGGTTCACGCGATGGGGCGACATCTGGCGCGCCTGCGCAGCAGTGCCTCGCGCATCGCCATGGAGCTTCAGATCAGCGAGGGTGAGCTCGAAGAGCAGATCGCGGCCTTGCTGAAGATGCGCCCCGATGAGGACAGCTATCTACGCCTCATCGTGAGCCGCGGAGACGGCGAATTTGGCCTCGCCCCAGATCTGGCAACCACGCAGCGCGTGGTATTGATGGCGCGCCCTTTACCCCAGCGAGACGAAGGGTTTTGGCGCCAGGGAGTGGCCGCCATCAGCCTGACAGAGCCCGGGCATCGGCGCGGAGAGGCGGTGGCAAAAACGGGTAATTACCTCACCAATTTGCTGGCTCTCGACCAAGCGAGGCGCGCTGGGGCGCACGAAGCGCTGCGCTTTGACGCCTCGGGTCAGCTCACCGAAGGCAGCACCAGTAACGTCTTTCTTTTACGCAACGGCCGCCTCTACACGCCCGACCTTTCCGCTGGCGTGCTGCCGGGAATCACGCGGCAGTTATTAATAGAGGTAGCGAACACCATCGGTCATGAAATCAGCGAATGCCCCGTACCCCGAAACTGGGTTGTCGAGGCTGAGGAACTGATGATCTCATCGACCTTGCGCGAATGCGTCGCGGTCGTCTCTTTGGACAAGAAGACCATTGGCGAAGGCCGGCCAGGCGCCGTTTGTCTGGCCTTGCACGCCGCCTATAAGGAGCACTGTCTTGGTCAATCCTAAGCAGATCGAAGCCTTTGGGCCAGCGGCCTGGTTGTTGTTGATCGACGGTGCGATCGGGCGCAGTGATTTGGATAAATTATACCGCAATAATGCCCCGAAATCGGCTCCTCAAGCGGCGCGTTTGGCACGTCACCAAGTCGTCGGAGCCGTGGTTGGTCATGCGCTAAAAGACGCGCAACAAGGACAAAACGACGCACTGCGCTCGCTCAGTGAAGTGGCGAACCGGCGCAGTCGCACCGAAGCTCGATTGTTGACTGCTCTTTCGGCTGATGCAGCGCGTGACAAACTGAGCACCTACGGCGGCATGCAGTTCAAACGCCAACGAGCTCGCATGATTTGGGCGGCTCTAAGCGACAGTCGAGATGGCGTGCAAAGCGCTGGTCTCGAGATGCTCAAAAAAGTCGTCGCTGCGGCGGAGTCAGGAGAGCGAGAACTGCACATAGCTGCCACGAGTGGTGCTATTAAAGGACCTGCTCTTCCCAGCCTAAGCGGGGAACATAACAGCGCCAAAATAGGCAAACTGAGACGGGCCCTGCTGGACAAAGACACGACCATTATAAGCTTGCGAGAAGAGCTTGATAAGATGCTCAGCAGCCTCGCCTCTAAGCGCGGTGAGAAGCGGCGTGAAACGGCAGACGAGGAAAACCAACAGCGGGCTTCGCAAGACCAACAACAGAGTTTTGCAAAAACCTCGTCGGACCTTCGCCAGGCACGCCTTGAGTTAGCGGGAAGCGCTCAACAATTGGCGCTTCTTCAGACTGAAAACCTATCTCTCACCGACGAACTTGAAGAGGTGAAAGCACGCGCTGACGACCGAGTAGCGCCTTCCGTTCATGCTGCCCTTCTCAACGAAAAACAGGCCTGGCAACATGAACGCCAACTGCTTCAACAACGCATCAAAGACGGCGACACACCTCGCGATGGTGTGGTGTTGCTCATCGATGCGGCCAATATCGGCGCCGGAGCGCGGGCTTTGAACGGTCATGCCGACTTTGCTTCCATCTGCAAACGCCTCCTTGGTGGTCGTTCAATGCGGCGCTGTATCGCCTTTGCTGTAGCCGACAAAGGCGACGAGCGCGGGCGCTTTGAAAGCGCCCTCCAGCAGGCCGGTGTCGACGTGCTATGGAAAGAAAAACAGCGCTTCGCCGACGGCTCGGTGAAAGCGGATTGGGATGTCGGCGTGGCGGTAGCAGCGATGCAATGGGCTGGGCGTGCCGAGACGCTGATCATCGTTAGCGGCGACGGCGATTACCTCCCTCTGATTCCTGCTTTAAAAGCACAGGGCACGCGACTCGAAGCTGCAGGCTTTAAAGGGCGTAGCAACGCCGAGTGGCAACAGTCGGTCGCTTGTTTTACCCTGCTCGACGCTCAGGACCTGATGCGCTGATGATCGCTCTGTTGTTAGCCGGACACCTTCTTGGAGGCGCCGTCCCAGCGCCTCAACCCGAGGGTGTTGCGTTGCTCTGGAACCAGGCGCTGGCGTTTGATGGCGACGGTATGCCGATGATTCCCGTTGGAATCGCCCAAGGGCGCGAGCGCTTTGAGATTATTGTCCTACGGCGGGCTACGCTTATGCTGGGCCAACAAGAACCACGGCAGCGAATTGTAGCTGCCGGAACCCGTTTGCATATCTTTTTGCGCAGCGGACATGCGGCATCAGTCGGC
>JAPKCE010000388.1 GCA_028823075.1 Myxococcota bacterium | reverse complement strand
CTTCGCTCGCTGTGAAAAGCCGCCTAAGAGCTTTACCGAGGGCTCAATCAGGGGGCAGAAAAGCAGGCGCGGTCGCCCCATTATCTAGATTGGTTGTCGGGATCTCATCGCTGGAGATATTAAGCCGCTTAGTGAGCCAGCGAATCATGCGCAATTGCTCTTCTTCTTGGCCCTTATCTAACAAAAACCTGCCTCTTTCGATGAGGCGCGCCAAGCGCGCCGTATCGGCCTCGGCGCTGTTCGCGACCTGCCGCTCGAGCATGCCGATAAGACGGCCAAGATGATCGGTTGCCTCGGCGCGCTGCACGTCGACCAGACGAATCAAACGTCGGCTGCGGTGCTGTGCGGTGAACTTTTCGACCTCTTCCGGTTCAAGGCCCGACGGCGCCTTTAAAGCACATTTTATAGTCTCTCTGGCATCGGCACTGCGGGCATTCAAATGCACGACGCCACTGGCATCCAAGCTAAACTCTAGGCTAATGCGCACACTTCCCCGCGGAGCTTTGCGCAATTTCGCCAGTTCAAGCTTACCCAACAACTCGTTGCGCGATGCATGTTCCGAGCGCCCCTGACGCACCACCAAACTGATTTCGGTTTGGTTATCGCGGCTGGTCGTTAGCTTGCGCGTCGATGCGGTGGGGATGCTCGTATTGCGCGGCACGATGACCTCAAAACGGTCGTGCGGTAACTCGATGCCGAGATCGTGCGGCGTCACATCCATTAACAAGATTCGATCGGTCAAACCGCCTAAGGCTGCACCTTGAATGGCGGCGCCAACGGCGACGGCCCGATCGGGATCAATATCCGTTGAGGGCGCCGTGCCGCTGATAACCTCGAGGCGCTTACGGACGATCGGCGTGCGGGTGACGCCGCCGACGAGCAGAATGTCGTCGAGATCCGTGAACTCTAAACCTACGGATTTTAGCGTGTCCTCAGTGATTTTCATACAACGCCCCACCAGATCCTCGACCTCATGTTCGAACTGACCTCGAGTCAGCTCCATATCGACGTGGATGGGCGTGCCGTCTTCGAGCGCAGATAGAAATGGCAGGCGTAAGCGAGAACGACGCTCATCGCTGAGTTCGTGACGCGCTGTCTTTACGGCTTCGCGCAAGCGCTGCATGGCGGTCGGGTCAGAAGCCACTTCGACTCCATGTTCACGACGGATCTCGCGCAAGACCATGGAAGCTAAGCGCTCATCAAAATCTTCGCCGCCCAAACGCGTATCACCTCCGCTGCCAAGCACGCGATAAACGCCGTCTTCGATCACGACGATGGAAACATCAAAAGTGCCTCCGCCGAGATCGAAGATGAGGATGGTCCCCTCTTCTCGCCGGATACCATGTGCCAGCGCCGCGGCGGTTGGCTCGTTGATCATTCGTACGACGGTAAGTCCGGCAATCTGCCCTGCGACGCGCGTGGCCTCACGCTGCGAATCGTTAAAATAGGCAGGTACGGTGATCACTGCACGGTCTACAGGTTCGCCTAAAAAACGTTCGGCGCGCTCGCGCAAGTCGGCGAGTACTTCCGCACAAATAGCCGCGGGCGGATAAATGCCGCTACGCAGTTTCACTCGCGCGTCGCCGCGAGATCCAGCGATCACTTTAAATGGGCTGGTCCGCAGTTGATCTTGAACTAAAGGATGCTCAATGCCGCGACCGATCAATCGCTTGATACCGAACACCGTAAACTTCGGGTTTGTCACCGCCTGACGCCGGGCCAAATGCCCCACCAACTTAGAACCGTTGGCCGCCTCAGCGACGACTGAGGGCACAAAGTCGTCGTTATCCTCACCGGAGATCACCACCGGCTCGTCGCCTTGCCAAACGGCTGCGCAAGAATTGGTGGTGCCCAGATCGATGCCGATGATGGGGCTACCGCGACGTAACTTAGACATTAGTTTTTACGCCTCCCCTTTTTGAGGCGCTCAGCGACGTCAGCAGCGGCGGGATCGATCTCCAAGATGCGCTCGGCAACACGCGCTGCTTTTGCCGACATGTCGGCGGCGTCAAAGATGTTCATTTGAATGCGTAAAAATGCTGGGTTTTGAGGTTCTACTTCGAGTGCTTTATCGATCATTTCCGAAGCCATCTTTAGGTCTTCACCGACGCGTAGAAGCATGCCGGCGGCGTTGGCCCAGTATTCAGGCCGATGAGGCGCGTTTTTGGCTGCATATATCCAAGCGCCAGCGGCGCGATCCCAGCGGCCGATTCCCTGGTTGAAGTCGGCGGCTTTGATGTGGCGCTCAACGCGTTCATCGGCAGCACGCCGCTTAAAACGCTCGGCCATTTCGATATAAGTTGGGTTTGCTGGGTCAAAGCTGGACGCGGTCATTATGGAATTATAGGCTTTGACAAACTTCTTCTGTTCCGCCGCCAACATCGCTTCAGCAAAGATCTCTTTCGCCTGTGCCATTCGCCGAAACATCGGATTTTTACGCATACGGCGGGCCTTCATAGCTTGGTCCAGGCGTGCTTTCTCGACAATGCCTTCAGAGTCGAGTTCCTCTTTAAGCGCGCCGCTCGCCGTTAGCTTCCCTCGCAGCTCTTCACGCGCCGAGTCGTCGAGCATGATTTCGGCGAGTTTTCCCAGCCGCACGGAATGACGCATAATGATCGGACCAAAACTACCCAGTTCATGATCGAAATACGTATCCGGATGAAACATGCGCAGCTTGTTATTGACCGCTTTTCGCGCCGAGCGGGCATCGGCATTGGCAGACACATCAAACACTTTGAACGCGTCGATGGTATCCGCCTTAAGATCACACCAGATCAATTCTTTGCGCAAAGAGACCGGCAAATCATTGATCTCTTCAAAGGGCTCACGCGGAAAAATGGTCCCCGCATAACGTCCGACGCCAATCAAGTCGGCTTCATGGACGGTATTGACACGCTTTGCGACCTGGGTCGGAACCTCGCTCTGGGGTTCTTCATCGGCTGTATCGCT
>JAPKCE010000021.1 GCA_028823075.1 Myxococcota bacterium | reverse complement strand
TGTCGTCGAACGCGACGGCCTGACCGAAAAATACGGCAAGTTCATCGCCGAACCGCTCGAGCGCGGTTACGGACATACCTTGGGCAATGCCCTGCGCCGCATCCTGCTCGGATCGCTGCACGGCTATGCCGTCACCAGCACCCGCATCAAGGGCGCACTGCATGAGTTTACGGCTCTCGAGAATGTTGTTGAAGATGTCACCGACATCGTCCTCAACCTGAAAGAGGTTTGCCTACGACTCGAAGGTAATCATGAGACCCGCACCCTGCGCGTACGCGCCGAGGGTCCTTGCGTGGTCACCGCAGCAGATCTCGAGACCGATTCGTCGGTTAAGGTTCTCAACCCGGACCACATCATCTGTCACGTCGCTGAAGGCGGCGTGTTTGAAGGTGAATTCCAGGTTACCGCGGGTAAAGGTTATGTGCCGGCCAAAGAGCTTGCCGCAGAGAAGGCGCCAGTCGGCACCATCTGGATCGATGCGCTCTATAGCCCGGTGAACAAAGTCAACTTCCGCGTTAGCCATGCGCGTGTCGGTCAACGCACCGATTACGACAGGCTGGTCCTCGAAGTCTGGACTGATGGTACCGTCATCCCGGAAGACGCCGTGGGTATTGCTGCGAAAATCCTCAAAGAGTATTCGCAACTCTTCATCAACTTCGAAGAGCCCGAGACCCTCGAGTTTGAGATTGAAGAAGAGACCCAAGAAGAGATCAACGCCAACCTGTTGCGTTCGGTCGACGAGTTGGAACTCAGCGTGCGTTCAATGAACTGCTTGCAGACCGCCAATATCAAGTTGATCGGTGATCTGGTCCAGCGCAGCGAAGCCGAGATGCTTCGCACCAAGAACTTTGGGCGTAAGTCGCTTAAAGAGATCAAAAATGTTCTCGCCGAAATGGGTCTGAGCCTCGGGATGCGTCTCGAGAATTGGCCGCCGGCGAATCACCCCTCGTTGCAACTGTCTGCCGATAGTTAGTATTCGCAGGTACCGGAGAAAGTCATGCGTCATCGCAAATCAGGCGTCAAACTAGGTCGTACTTCGTCGCATCGGAAAGCGATGTTTCGTAACATGACCACGAGTTTACTGCGTCACGAAGCTATTGTTACCACCGAGCCCAAGGCTAAGGCCTTGCGCGGCTACATCGAGCCGTTGATCACCCTGGCGCGAACGGGTGGTCTGCATAACCTCCGCCTAGCGGAGGTGTCGATCAAAGACAAAGAGGTGCTGTCCAAGCTCTTCGAAGAGATCGGCCCTCGCTACGCTGATCGTCCGGGTGGATACACACGCATTCACAAACTCGGCGCTCGCAAAGGCGATATGGCTTCTATGGCGCGTATCAGCTTAGTTTAAATATTGGTTTTCCAGCTCAGCCTTAGTGTTGAGCTTCGGGTCGAAAGCAACCTCGTCGTGGTTCATCCGGGCGAGGTTGCGCATTTTTGGGCCTAACGATCGGTACGTATCGCTGGCTTTAACGCGTCAAGCGAGGACCGAGCAGTGCCGAGCCGACTCGGATCCAGGTCGCGCCAGTGCTTAATGCCAGCGGGTAATCGGCGCTCGTCCCCATACTCAGTTCAGCACCCTCCGAGTCGAGCAAGCCGAGCCGGGTCATAGCCTCTCGAAGTTGGCGCAGTTCGGCAAAATAGTTGTTCTTCCCCCATTGATGCTGAGGGGGGGGGAGGGCCATCAGCCCGCGCACGCGAAGTTCGGTCTGGCCCTTCAACTCTTCTAGAAAGTGGGCAAGGTCTAGTGGGTTGACCCCAGCTTTACTGTGTTCTCCACCGAGTCGGACTTGAATTAGAGCCTCTGCGCAGCCCAGACGTTTAGCGATGCGTAGACGGTCGACGCTGTGGACGCGCAGCCAGCCCTTCTCGAGGTGCTTGGTTTTATTGCTCTGTATCCGGCCAATGAAATGCCAGCGTGCGTCGGGCATTTCGTCCGACAACTCGTCCTGGCAGCGCAGCGCTTCTTGAATGTAGCTTTGAGCAAAGTTGCGAATACCTAGATTGTAGGCTGCCAAAATTGTTGCGTTCGGCTGCCCTTTGACGACGGCGATGAGGGTCGCCCCGACAGCTTCACAAGCGCCCTGCAAGGTCGTTGCAATCGAGTCCATTTCCGCCAAGGCCTTCATCGACGAAGGACTCCAAGTTGAGCGAGAGCCGCAAGCGTTTCGCTAAGCGGCAAGCCGACGACACAGGTATGCGAGCCACTTACGGATTCGATGAGACCGGCTCCGAGTCCCTGAATGCCATACGCGCCAGCTTTATCCATGGGCTCGCCGCTCGCAATATAGTACCTGATCTCCATCTCGCTAAGTCGCCGAAAGTGCACATCGCTGCTCACGCAAAAGCTGACGACACCGTCTTCATGGCGCAGCGCGACTGCGGTGCTGACTTGGTGAGCGCTTCCTGCGAGCGCTGCGAGCATATGCGCCGCGTGGTCGGCATCATTCGGCTTTCCGAAACATCGCTGCCCTTGATGAACGACGGTATCAGCGCTCAGCAGTACCGAGCCATCAAAAGTTAGCGGAAGTTTGCCGAGTGCGGAGCGCATGGCCTGCGCGGCGCCATCTCCGTTGTTAGGCAAGTCCGGTTCTGCCCGGCTTCTTACGCAGATAACCTCAAAGCCGGCGCCTTCGAGAAGTTGGTATCGTCGTGGTGACTGGGAGGCGAGATGAAGTCGATAGGAAGGAGGCAATTTTTTCCTTAAAAATTTCGCCGATTGGGGCGCTTCGCGTTGACGCTGCTAACCGACTATGGCTAGATAGAGAAGTATGGTTGTCGTGAGGAGGCTGTGATGCCGAGTTTGCTTTCATTATTCGCTGTTTCGCTGATTTTTTCGCAGATCGTGCCGGAGCCACTTAACGCGCGTGGAGCGGAAGGCGGGGAACGTCTTCCGGCGATGATCGCCGAGGCTCAAGAGGCTCAGTTGAGCATGAATCAGGGCATGCGACGCACAGTCGATATTTTGCGTGAAGCTCGTCAGGGTTCGGACATTGTGCGCATGAGTTGCGTCAACGAAAAGCTTACTGTGGTCAAAGGTATCATCCGCATCTCTGAAGACGCCTTTCGGGGGCTTACCCAGGCTGCCTCTCATAACGACGTCGATCAGGCTTCCTATGAGCATAATAAGATCATGACCAGTCGAGATCGGGTTAACAGCCTAACCGTCCAGGCGGTCAATTGCGTGGGCTCCTCGGCGACCGCAACGGGCGATACTCAGACCCAAGTCGACGAAGCGCAAGCGATACAAAATCGTAACATCTTAGCGACCAAACCTGTGTTCGGCGATTCTCGCGAATGGCAGGACGGCGAACTTCCCCAGAATGGCGAAGGCTCCGCTGAGGGCGAAGGAAGTGAAAGCGGCGAAGTCGTCGGTCAAGATTCTACTGGCGGCGGACTGGTCGAGGGCAGCAACGCTGGTTCTTTGCCGAGCAGTGGCGGCGGTGCCGGCGCTGGTGTCGGCGAGCCTCCTCGACCACCAGCTTCCGCAGGCAACTGATTCAAAGCGAGTTCCGTGATTAACAATAGGGCAAAGACCTCGGGGGCCTTAATGGCTTTTCGCGCCTGCCTTGTTCTCGGACTGTTAATTATTCCGTCGGTTCTTCCCATCACCTGGATGAAGGCCTCGCTGCATGCCGAATCTCGTCAACAGCAGGATCGAATAAGAGACCTTGAAGAACGAGTAGCGGGCCTCGAAGCAGCGCGTGTTCGAAATGATATTGTTAGCGAAGCGAATCCGCCGAAAGCTGCATTATCATCGCCCAATAACGTAGGTAGTTCATCTCAAGTCCGAGCAAAGGTGCCAAAGGCCCTTCCGCAACGGCTAGCTCATCGAGACCCTTTGGTGACGCGTATTCAACGTCGCTTAGCCCTCGTCGAGACAGTGATTCGTTGGCGCCGTAAAGCGGGGGAGCCGTTTGAGTTGGCGCACCACGCAGCTGGTATGGGCGTTGTTCATGGCGTTGATGGGGATCTGTTAGTACCCGAGCGAGTCGCTGACCCTTGGTCCGATAGCAGTCTGCAAAGTCAGCGCGGGGCAGCGCAGCGGCAAGGCGGTCGGGCGGACGTTTTGTACCGAATTTGGGGTAGCGGTCTGCGCGTGCTCGGTGATGGCGGCAAGGTCAATGCAGCTAATGCCATGGTCTTTGACAGGCCCTTGCGTTTGCGCCCCTTCGGTAGAGGCTTAGTTCGCCTCGAAAATGTAGGCTTTCCGGGTGAGGAAAATGAACAATTTACGGCACCGACACGCGAGCAAACCGTTCTTGGCTTTCGCTGGCCGAGACCTTTGCGCGTCGGGTTGCCGGAGCAAACACGACCGCTACAAACCAATCTCGCCTTTGGGGTCGCCAGCCCTTCATGCGCGGGTTGCTTTATCTTTGGTTCGCAAGGTCAACTCGTAGGTTATGTCGACGGTATTGGTGAGCATTTGACCTTGCCGGAGATTATTAGCCAATGAGATGGATCGACAGCCGAGAAGAACTGCAAGCCCTCACCCAAGAGGTTTCGCCGCAGCAAATTTTTGTAGACACTGAATACGATAACCAGCGCTATTTCAACGCTCGTTTGGCACTGGTACAGGTGGCATGGGATGGCGGCGAGGTGCTGATCGACCCCTTGGAACTCGATCTGTCGCCGCTTTCTGGCTGGGGTGGGGATTGGCTGAGCCATGATGGGACCCACGACTGGTGGCTGCTCGAAGCTGCAGGCTGGGCTCTGCCTCGGCGCTGCTTAGACACGCAGATAGCGGCGCGCCTTGTGGGTTACGAACGCTTCGGCTTGGCCGCTCTGGGCGAGGCGATTCTCGGGCTCGAGCTCGATAAATCTGAACAGCGTAGCGATTGGTTGCGGCGCCCTTTGAACGAGGCGCAGCGCCATTATGCAATTGGCGATGTGGTGCATCTGCGGACGATGAATGAGGTGCTTGCACTGCAGCTCGAGGAGCGCGGCTTAGAGAACGCCTGGGTGGAAGAGTCTGCCTTAGTTCTTGAGCGCGCTATGCGCCTGGGCGAACGCAGCCCCAAGGCTTTTTATAAACTCAAAAAGCTGCGCCGAGCGAGCCCGTTGGTCTACGGCCGAGCCCAAACCTTGCTCGATTGGCGCTTTGCTCAAGCCGAAGAAACCAATTTACCGGAGTTCAGGGTGCTCGGCGATGCCCTAGTGTTGCGCATGGCCGAGGGGAAAATGCTTCCCAAAGAACGGGCTTTAAAAGGTCTATTAAAAGCTTCGAAACCTCTAGAATGGCCACAGAAACCTAGGCGAAGCGACGACTATAAAGCGCGCGAAAAGCTGATCAAAGCGTGGCGTTTAGATGCGGCAGAGCGCCATCAAATGGACGCGAGTATGGTACTTTCGCCCCAAAGTATCGACGAGTTGGCTGGCGGGCTAGCCACCGGGGAGGTCGCCGGCCTTCAAGGATGGCGCGATGAGCGCTTCAATGACGAATTGAAAGCGCTGCTCAGTTGAGCCAGTCGTCTTTGCTCGCTTGTTTCTTACCGCCTCGAAGTACGCTTAACTTCGGTTGATTCTGCTTGCGCATGCCGCGCCGAAGACTAGCGAGGCGTAACTTCTTGAGCCAGTGCCGCGGGGCGATACCACCGGTTATTACGAGCCAGGCACTTGCCATTCCGCCGAGATGAGCCGCTGAGCTGTTGTTGCTCGGGCTGACCGCCATCAACAACTCGAAACCAACGCTTAGGTAGAGCAACTGTTTGCCGGTCAGCGGCAAGATTCCGAACAGGTTAATGCTGCGTCGCGCATTGACCAGGCACCAGGCAACAAGCATGCCTAAGGCTCCGCCGCTAGCTCCGATAACCGGCGCTTGGGAGGCTAGACCCACGGTGCTCGCCACGGCGGCCACGATACCTCCGCCCAAGGTGCAAAGCGCCGTCAACTTCCACAGCATGCGCGCCCCAAATTGGCGTTCGATCTCCATACCAAAAAAGTAAAACAGCAGCAGGTTGCCAATGAGGTGACCCACCGAACCGTGCAGAAGCCCGTAGCTTAGCAGGCGCCAAATCTGTCCGGAAAATACAGCGGCAGGCTGAAGTTCGAGATGCGAATAAAACCCTGTAACCCCGCCTCGCAAGGCCAACATAGACAGGAAGTAGGCGACGCAGAGGGCGATGAGGAGCTTGCGCAGCGCGGGTGGGGGAGCTGGAAAATGCATCACTTATTTTGAAGCTGAACAGCCGCTGATAGCCGCTTTGAGCCAAGCTTGGCTAGGCGCACCGAGCGGCGCCTCGACCCAGGCCAGGCAGCGCCCTTTTTGTTGCCATTGCAGCAGGTATCCGTCGCTAACCGCGCGGCCGCTTAGAGCGACTTTGGGAGCTTTCGAATAGCGATTGGCGAAGCTGGTTTGCAGTATTTCTCGGTAGCGTTTTGCTGCTGCCGCATCATCGGTAGCCACAGCGGCGACCAATGCGCTCTCTTTTCCGCGAAGTAAAAACGCGTAACGATCACCGCCCCAGCCGTCGCTGAGACGCTCGGCTAGGGCGTTCTTTTCGCCCAAGGGTGAAACCAGAAAGCGCATGCCGAGTTCGCCGAGCCGGTTGCGAGCAGCGACGCTAAACCCGCCAAGGGTTTTCACCGGGAGTTTGAAATCGACGGCAATGGGGTGGTCGTTGGGGTAGCGCTCTGGGTGGAGCAACTGTTCGGTGCTTTGCGGTACCAAACGATGCAGGTCGTCGATCCCCTTGAAACTCTTTTTATGCATGCCCAACATTAACAGTTTGAGGCCGCCGACGTAGGGGAAAGTGAGTCCTTGGCGCATGTAGTAGGGGACATGACGTGCTGTCAGGGTAGGGCCGTTTGCAATGTTAGTGGCCATCTTATCGACGGCCTCTTGTAATGCCGTAAGGTCGATGGTCTGCATGAGATGAACGACCATGGTGATGGTGGCGTCGCCTTCGATGATGGCGCTGCGTGCAATGGTCGCGTCGTCGTTTTCCGGGATGCGTTTAAGCGCCTTTTTTAAACCGAAGTGTTGGTGTTGCAGGGCATGAGTTAATTCGTGCGCTATGATGGGCCGTTGCATCATATTGCCCAGCCACGATGCGAGTACGAAGCGATCTTTGAAAGGGTCGAAATATCCGGCGACTTGGGCAGTGACGAAGTCCTCGAGGGTCGCTCGATAGTCGAGTTGCCGCGGAATTAAGCCGAGATGTTTGAGCATTAAGGCCTCTCGTTCGAGGGCCTTACCTGGGTATTCTTCTTGAATGCGCGAGTCCACATAAGCGAGGATCTGGTCGCGGGAATGGCGCACGGCGGGCACGGTGCGCAGCACCTTGAGACCGCGCAGAGCGCTGACTTCACGCAAGATGCCATCGACCAGTTTTTGGTCCGTGTCGCCATCGACTTGCGCCGGCGACGCGAATAGCAATTGTAGGGCTAGGCTAAGAGGCAGTAATGAGGTCATGATATCTAGGCTCCGATCCCGGTCGTTATGTCATTCGGCATTGTTGAGGGTTTGGGCAAGACGCTTGCTGCTCTGAAAGGATTTCAATGCGCATTATTTTTGTTTCCATCGCTCTGTTTTCAGGCTGTGCAGGAGTACCTATTTTGGGTCCAGACCTCGCCGAGGTGCGTGTCTACCCTAAGGCCAGTGTCGAGATGAGCAAGGGCAGCTTTTCGTCGGCCAAAGGGATTCTGCAAATCGAGGTCGCCAATCGCGGCCAAGATTCGATCAAAGTCGGCCAGGTTTCACTGCGCGTGTCCGACGCCGAGGGTGAAGCTTTTAAAAGCTTTACGGCTCAAGGTGACGGCGGCGGTGAGCGATTAGGACCCGGCGAGGGGCTTCTCGTTCCGGTGGCTGTTAAATGGGACTGGCCGCAAGCCCCTGCAGCGATGTTAGAGGTCATCGAACGGCGTTTGATTAAATTGCGCATCGAGGGCAGCGCCCAGTTGTCGGGTGCCAGCGCTAAGATTGCCGGGCCGAGTTCCGTGTCTCCCCCGGTCTTACCGGTCATCGGGGTGCGGCACGTTGAGGCTACCCGAGAAGGGGATTTATCGGGCGCTGATCTTGGCTTTCGCTTCGAGGTCCGCAACGATAATTTCTTTGGCATCAAGATCAAGTCGCTCGTCGTGAGCGTGGTTCTCGAGGCAGTTGAGATGGCGAAAGACGAGGTGTTGTCCAACGGTGATAAGGTGGCCGCCAATCAGAGCGTTATCCTCGAACTCCCCTTGGAAATGAACAGCGAGAGCCATCCGAAACGGGTGAGCAAGCTGCTGCGTCGCGGTAATCTTGGTTATACGATCACTGGCACGGTCCGCTTTCACGGTCTTGAGCAGCCGGTGGATATTGTTGGCGAAGTTCAGTTTCCGGAGTTGTAGATCATTCTCACCCTTCTAGCTGCAGTCGGTTTAACTCTGCTTCCCGACCCGCCCCAAAGCGGCCGGCCGCTCGAATTGCGCGTGCCTCTCGGCATGGGATCTTTTCAAAGCGCCTCGGTGCGTATTTGTCATGAGCTCGGCCTGCCTATCGCCGAGGTGCTGTTGGTGCGCGGCCAGGGTGGGACCTGGGTCGGCGTTATCGATGGCCGCCTGGTGAAAGGCCCGCGCATCGGTCTGTGGATACGCGTGAGCCAGGGCGGTAGCTACCGTGGCGTTCTCGGTAGCGTGGATGACCCGCTGTGGGTCTCTGTTGGCGAGCAGGTACTCGATGTTAGTCCGGCGGCCCGGCGCGGCGGCCCCGGCCTTTCGGCTCTCTCCAAGGCGAACAAACGGCCGAGTTTTGGCTTTGCTGATTATTCCCCGGCCGTCGCCTTACCACGCAGTTTCGATCGCGCCGGAGACAGGTTTCACCGCCGGCGTCACGATGGTCGAGTGGTGATGGTTCGTCGCGGGCGAGCGAGCGATCGCGCCGAGCCGCTTCGCCTCGACCTGCTCGATATGGTCGACCCCTACGACGGCAGCATGGTCGATGTTGTTAGTTTGGAGCCAGGGTATGCGGTCTCAGATTCGCTTTTTGGGCTTGATCTTCAACGACGTCCCGATCTGGGTTTGTCGGGGCGGCTTAGCGCCGGGTCGCCTGGGCGTGTGCTCGCTTCGTCAAGTTACCGATGGGGGCGCCATACTCTGAGCGCCGACGCGCTTAATGATGCCTCACCGGCAGGCTATGAGCTTGGTCTTGATCACAGCAGTGGACTGCCCAGCGAACATGAAAACCGATTGATCGATGATCGCGGGCGCGGGCTCGTGCTTTCGTCGCTTAGTAACCTCGGGCGGGGCCTGCGCGTCGCAACCGGCTTCATCCATAGCGCCGACGCGGGTTACATGGGGCTGTGGGATAGTTTGGCGCACGGCGAATGGCGCCAACGCAACGCGCTGCTCTTCGCTTTGCAGCGTCAGGCTGATGCTAAGGCCAAAACCCAGGCTAAACTCGACTTGAATTTGGGGTTTTGGCAAACCGATGATCGGCGCGAGGTGGCGGGCCGGGGCTTGGCATTGGGCGACGCCGATGGTGATGGTCAACTCGAGCAGTTTCCAAACGGTGTGCTGTTTACCTCCGAACACCAGCTGTGGGTCGGCCGGCTGGACCTCGAGGTGACTCAGATGATGTTCGGCCTAAGCGGTGGTGTTCGCTTTGTTGGCGATGCGGCGGGCATGAGCGGTGGTTCCGTACAGGTTAACCGCGGCGATTCGGGGGTGGCGCTCGGCCAGATGCGCAGCCATCCCTTGCTTGGTGATAGACCGAGTTTTGTGGATGGTTACGGGAGCGCTGAAATACTTGTTGAAGCCGGGCGCGCACCCTGGCTTTTGCGTGGTCAATTTGGTGCTGTCGCGGCGCCCCAAAACGATCGCTCTTGGACAGGCACCCTCGCCTTGTCTCGTCGTCTCGCTGGCAGTTCCTCGGCGCTAACGCTATGGTCTCGACCCCAGCGTCGCCTTCTCGATCGCCATCTGGCTGTTGAGGGGTATCTGGCGCAAGGCCTGAGCGATTCCATGCCCTACGGGCGTTCGACCCTCGGCGATCAGGAGCGCTTGCTGGCGCCCTTCAGCGAAGGGCTGCGTTACGATGGAGAGTCCGTTACTTCGCGGAGCGCCGGCGTGTGGCGCTATGCTTGGAGCTTGGGCCTTGAGGAGCTGGCGCATAGCGCTGATGGGGTCGACCGCTCAGGCCAGGCATCGCCCTATGCCGACGACGGCTCGTTGCGTTCATGGTGGCTCTCGGGGCGCATGGATTTTGCGGCATTTAGCGGTATGCGTTTTCACGGTTCGGTATGGTTCGGTCAGAGCTTTGCTCAGCACATCAGCAAGCGCGGCCTGCAAGAGCCAGAGCTCGATGCTGACTGGACGCCACTCAGTGAGGAGCCGCTGTGGCGATGGCGCAACAGCATCACGCAGGTGGTTGCCGCACAGTGGATGACCGGTGGTGGTTTGGAGACCACGAGCCCCGTGCGTAACGGTGAACGCAGCGCTTTGACGACCTTGCACAGCTTCCAAATTCCCAGTCAGATTCGCATCGACGCCTGGATGCGTTATCAGCGCGAGCAACTGGCAGTGACTCTGCGCGCCGACAACGCAATGGCCCCCTATCTGCTGGCTCCACTGCCGCGCCCAGATCGCGTGCCCGGCCTGCTGCCGGTGACGCCTCGGCGAGTTATGCTGAGCGTAGAATGGCGCCCGCAAGGCCGCAGCGGCAGAGCGCAAGCGTTTCCTTGAGTACGTTTTTTTGAACTGCCAGGCCTTCGCACCTACCATGGAGGTGTAATGGGGTGTTTCACCCTCTAAGGAGGTGCCGATGATCGAACGCAACCGTAAGGTGAAGCAGAGCGTTTATCTGCCTGAAGAGATGCTGTCGCAACTGCGCAGCGAAGCAGAGCGTTTGGAGCGCCCGATGAGTTGGGTGCTGAACCGTGCTTGGCGAATCGCCTCGCCGCAGATTCAATCCATGCCCGATGGCTAGATGATCAGCGAATCTGCAAGGTTAGGGAACCGTATTCGGGTTGGCTTTCGAGCAGGTACCAAGTGATGGCCGCGGCGCCTACTAGTACGGCGCTGCCTCCTGCTACCCATGGAACCATGCTCGACTTTGTAGATCGGCGCCTGTCGCTGCTCAATTGAATTGGCGCCGCACGCCGCTTACGGCGACAACTCAAAGCTTCGTCGACAAGTACTTTGAAATCGCCGCTTAGGCGTAAGCCATCGAGATCGATCGGTAGTTCGGAGCTTCCCTGCTTAACCACCAAGCTGCCGCTAATGCGCGCCAGCCCTTGGGGCATGCAGTCGCCGGCCGCTTCGCCCGAGAGAACAAGTAAAGCGTTGCCTTGATGCAGTAGGTAACGCCCCGGCTCAACACCATTGAGTTCGGCGCATTCATTGGCGTCCAATCGAAAACTGGCGATGTCAAAATTGCGCCCTTGCTGCTGCCTGAAGCGCATAGCGAGGCTGCAACCGATGGCCAACGGTATGGTCACTTCAACCTCGGCTAGGCAGGCGTCTTGACCCTCGATCACATTCACCTGTGCGTCCAAACCGTGCAGGTCCAAGCTTCTCGGACGCTCAAGGTGCGCCTGAAGGTAGCCTTCGCTGCGCGGCAGCAAGCTGCATTTTGGCGCGGCTGGAACCGCAACTAAAGTCGGCTCGGGGCTGGCGCCCTCTTCGTTCTCATCGCCCATCGGCATTTCGTCGTCGTTAGCCTTTTTCGGTTTAGCAGTTTGCCTCTCACCCGGGTCGTCGCCTTCGGGCATCTTATCATCACCTTCGGGCATCTCGTCGTCGCCTTCGGGGAAATCATCGGTGGCGAATAAAAGCGGCGCATAAGCTTGCGCCGTCGAACTCGTGGGCAACATGAAGACACACATCAGAAGTAAACTAATTCGTTTCATCGGTGGTCCTTTGCCGAGGCGAAGATAAGACCGCCGGTCAAGGGTTCGAGCCCGCCGTCGCAGCCTTCGCAAACTCGCCCGCCACCAACGAGTAACGCTTGGTTTTCACCGGCAGGGGCAATGCTTAGCGCACCACCGATCCCTGGAAGTTCGCTGGCGGCGCTGAAGGATTCATTGTCGTCATTAAAGAAGGTATAGGCGCTCAAAGGGCGGTTTAGCGCGAGATCGGCAAAGCCGCCGGCAAGCAACACCCGTTGACCGCTGTCCAGCCGTAGCGCCGAGCCGAGAAGACCTTGGCTGCCTTCAGGCAGCATAGCGGCGCGCACATGGCTCTGTGAGCCTGCTAGGTAATAATAGCTGTTTTCACGGTTTGGCGCTTGCAATTGGCCGTCCCGGTAGGTGGCGCCACCGAGGATCATAAAGGTGCCGGCTCGCAGTTCAACTGCTGTACCAAAGCTGAGATTAGCCTCGGAGCCCCAACGCTCGGCTCTACTGACGCGCAGCCCAAGGCGCGGTCCCCAATGTTCTGGCGCCACCTGTTCGCCATCGGCACAGCGACTGCCGCCCCAGATGATCAAGTCGCCTGCGTTGGCAAAAGCTTGATGACCGACCCGCGGGCAGGCGAGTTCGACGGCTTCATCCATACGCAGGGCGTCGTTTTCCACATGAAAGCGAATCAGGTCTGCATGCACCCGCTGGCCATCAGCAAAGCCGCCGACGGCAGCATAGACCGATGGGGCCACGCGGGTGACACTGTGAAAAGCGCGCTTACCCCACGGAGCCTCGGTCTCTAGCCAGCGGTCTGCGCTTGGGTCCCAAATGAGCGCTGTGTCGCGCAGCCCGGCACCATCAAAGTCGATACTGGTGGCGGCCCCGAGCCGGACTCGGTTGGACCCCCCCAGAACGAGAACTCGGCCGTCATCGAGCAGAGTGGCGCTGTGGCCAACACGGGCGTTGGGAAGAGGTGCTGCAGCCTGGAAACTACCGGTGGCCGGGTCGTAAATAGTGCAGTTTCGGGTCGCGATGCCCCAACGACAATCGGGGCAGTCGCCGGCGCTGAAACGCTCAACACCGCCGCTGATCAGCACCCGTCCGTCTGCTAAAGGCGTGGCCTTACTGAGCATGACCGGCTCGCCTAGCGGGGTTCGGCTGCATTGCATCGCTTCGACAGCTAACAGCAAGACGCCGGCACCTGTGCTCTGATTTGCGGAGATGTTAAGTTCTCGACGTCGCCCAAGCCAGGTGTAGGTGCCCGCTTGGTAGGCCGATTCGGAAATAAAGCCGGTGAGTCGAAGGTCCCAATTCTCGCCGGCTGGTACTTCGGGCAAGCTGACACTGCGGGAGGCCGGCTCGATACTCACTGATGTCTCGAAGGAGTCGAGTTCGGCGTGGGTCATGGCCAAGTGAAGTTTGGCCACGTCTGTGGTGCTAATCGGATGTGGTCCTTCGCTGCAATCCACACCGCCTTCGGCCAGCGCAAGACCATGCAACACCAAGCCGCCAGGCGTTGCGGGTGCGCAGGCAGCAGCTAGGATGGCTGCGGTTAGGCTAGTCAGGCGGAGATGTGCTCGAATATCATTGACCATTTTTGCTCCGTGTCGCTGGCGTGGCTCCTTAGGCGGCCCTAGCTCAAGGTGCAAAGCTCTTCATCGGGCGACTGGCGAATGCGTAATTGTCTCTATTGAAGGGCGGCATACCGTGTGCTAGCCCGCCCC
>JAPKCE010000387.1 GCA_028823075.1 Myxococcota bacterium | reverse complement strand
CGAGCATCTCGGCGGGGTAACCGGTTTTGTCGGCGACGATATCGAGCATGATCGCCTGAAGGTCGTTGTTGCTGGTTGCCACAGGTTGGGGCGTCGGAGGTGCTGCCATGGGTGTCGCTTGAACAGGCGCTGTAGGCTCGGGTACCGGCGTGGCGACGGGCGCATAGGCCATAACGGGCGCCGCTGCCGGTGCAACGACAGGCATTGGCAGGGGCATCGGCATCATCGGTGCCGCAGCAGCGATAGGACCAGGTGCTTGACCGCCAGCGAGCCCAGCCAGGGCAGAAATACTGGCCTGCATCGCCTGAAGATAAGCCACATGACTTTGCGCCATGGACTGTTGAAAGGCTGCATGCGTCGCGGCATTTTGCGCCATAGTGACCTGCCAAGCGGCGAGCCAGCCTTCGGGCATAGCCGCGGCTGGTGAAGCTTGCGCCGCCGCGGGCGCAAGCGGCGCTGCGGCTACAGGAAGATCAAGAGCGGATGGGGTTTTCAAAGTGACCGCCTCCGGGGGGTTAGGCCCTGGCAGCGCCGCAGCGCCGCCCTTGGGCGGGTAAGGTTTGTTGGTGTTGGCACCACAGATCGAGATCATGAGGCGTTTACCGGGTTTTATATCAACAGCTTCCGGCTGGGCGTAACCCTGCCAAAGCGCCATCAGGTCCATGTCGATACCGGCCGCGAGCAAGCTTGCACAGCCGCGCAAGAACGAACTCAAACCATCGTTGCTCTGTCGATCAAGCGTCACTGCGAGATGCTCTCGCCCCTTTAGGCTGCGACCCACCAACGCCGTCAAAACAGAACCGGGACCGACCTCGATAAAGGTATGAATGCCGCTGTCGGCCATATTAGAGATGAGGTCCACAAAACGCACAGGGTTAGCGATTTGCCGGGCCAAACGTCGCTTTTTATCACCCGCGTCAACTTCATAAGGTGCGGCTGATTCACCGGACCAAACGCTAAGATTCGAATCACCAAAATCGACTTGCGCTAAATACTCGCCAAAAGGCTTCTCGCTGGAAGCGACCACGGGCGAATGAAAGGCGGTCGCAACCGGTAAACGCTTAAAGCGTAAACCATCGGTTTTCATCAGGGATTCCGCCGCTTCAATGGCGTCGGTGGCACCTGAGATAACCACTTGGGTTGGCGCGTTGTGATTAGCGATGACGACGTCGTCGCGCCCCAAGCTTTTCAGCAACTCCCCTACTCGCTCAACGGTCGCCGAGACGGCGCACATGGCACCGGACAGCTCGCTGGCGGCGGCCATCAATTCGCCGCGGCGGCGGGCAACCCGGAGCATATCGTCTTGCGAAAGAACACCCGAAGCATGCAGCGCCGTGATCTCACCAAAACTATGTCCGGCGACAGCAGCGGGCGTAATTCCCAAAGCCTTCATCATGGCTAATTGCGATAAACTGGCAGTGCCGATGGCTGGCTGAGCCCATTCGGTGGCGCGCAAAGCGACGCTATCCTTGTTACGCTCTTCATCGCTAAAGCGGGGCGGCGGAAAAACCATCTGGTCAATGCGTCTTTGGGCACCCAAATCGAGGTCGGCAGAGGCATCCCAGGGCTGACGGGCGGCGTCGAAGGCCATCGCCAGATCGGCGCCCATGTTGACGTATTGGCTGCCTTGCCCGGGAAAGATGAAGGCCACATCGCCCTTTGCGGCGCCCAGGCCAAAAGCCGAGCCATCGGGATGCGTAAAGGGCGCCTTGGGGTCGGCAGCGATGAGTGCTGCCAGGCGGCTTAGTTTGGCTGCCAAATCTGCATCATCACTAGCGACCACAGCGAGTCGTGCCGCAGCGGATGCCTGGAATTGCTTTGCGCTGCGCCAGGCCAATACCTGTAAAGCACCTGGGGTTTTCGCTTCTTTCGCCATCTCTTTGGCGGCCGCCGCGAGCGAGGCTCCATCAGCGGCCGAAAGAGCGACCAGCTCACCCGACAGCGATCGCAAACGATCTGCCTTTGGGCTTTGACCTCGGTATTCTTCCAGCGCCAGGTGGAAATTGGAGCCACCAAAGCCAAACGAACTGACGCCAGCGCGGCGCGGGTGAGCGCTGCCACGAATCCACGGGCGCGCCACGGTGTTGAGGTATAAAGCCGAGGTATCGAGCCCGAGTTTCGGATTGGGAGCGTCGACTTTAATGGTGGGCGGCAACACCTTATGATGAAGCGCCATGACCGCCTTAAAAAGCCCGGCAGCACCCGCGGCCGACTTGGTATGCCCGATCTGAGATTTGACGGTACCCAGCGCACACCAGGGTTCATCTCCCTCTTTACGCTCGCCAAAGACCAGTGCTAGCCCGCCGAATTCGGCGACATCCCCGGCCTTGGTTCCGGTGCCGTGCGCTTCGATTAGCTCGACGCTTTGCGCTGAGAAGCCGGCGTTATCGTAGGCCCGCTCAATAGCTTTTGCCTGCCCTGCGGAGACAGGTGCATAGACCGATTTACTGCGCCCGTCGGAGCTCGACCCCACGCCCGACACCACGGCGTAGATGGCATCGCCATCGCGTTCGGCATCGGCGAGGCGTTTGAGCGCCACCATTCCGAGGCCTTCGCCGAGCATGGTGCCGTCTGCCTGGTCGGAGAATGGACGGCAATCGCCGCTGGCGCTGAGCGCCGGAGTTTTCGAAAAGCACATGTACATAAAGATGTCGGATAGAGCGTCGACGCCGCCGGTGATCACCATATCGGAATCGCCGAGATAGAGTTCTTGTACCGCCATGCTGAGCGCCGAAAAGGTCGATGCGCAAGCGGCGTCGGTGACGCAATTGGTGCCGCCCAAATCGAGCCGGTTAGCGATGCGACCAGCGACCACGTTACCGAGCAAGCCGGGAAAGCTACTCTCCTGCCAGGGTACATAATGGTCGGCGATGCGCTGGCAGATGGCGTCGACATCGGATTCCGCAACGCCGTGCTCGCGCAAAGACTTTTGCCATACAGGGCGCTGCAAGCGGCTGACCATGGTG
>JAPKCE010000386.1 GCA_028823075.1 Myxococcota bacterium | reverse complement strand
TACTTGGTTTGTCGATGTGATGAATGTGACCAACCACCAAAACCTTGAATTCACGATCTATCAATATGACCAGCGCGCCTATTCGGGCATTGCCGGCGTCCCGTTTTTCCCCAGTTTCGGTCTGGAGTGGTCATGGTAAAATACCTGTTTGGCTTGCTGCTGATTTTCGGCGCCTGCACCACTTACGATCTCGAGAGCGAAGAGCTTATCTTGCGGCCGCGCATTTTGGCGGTTCGCGTGGACCCACCCGAGGCGCGTATCGGACAAACGGTGCGCTTAACTCCTCTCATCGCGACGCCTGTTGGTTTCGCTGGTACCATCGATTCGAGTTGGCTTGATTGCCAGGAGGAAGGCGCTTTAAAGGGGGGTGACAGTCGCGATTGGTGTGAGGATCGAGACGCCGAAGCGCTGCTCAGTCGTAGCGATGAGTTGGTTTACAAAATACCCGAGGATCTGCCCAAAGAAGAGGTGCAATCGCTGAGTTTTACGGCCGGCTATTGGAAGCGTTTGACTTTGGAAATTAGGGATCGCTTGGGCGGTGAGCAAGATCGCGCCTTTAAGCGTTTGGTGGTGCAACCGCCAGCTCGCGACCCCAACGATTTGCAAGAGATGATGATATTTGAGGCGATGCGCAATCACAACCCGGACTTACCCGAACTCGAGGTTTATAGTCTGGACGCTGCGGGGCTTGAGAGCCCTCTACCAGCGGGCGCAAGTTTACTGGCCGACAGCGATTATCTGTTTCGCTTGGCCATCGATAAGCGGCACCGCCAGGACTATAAAGTGGTGACATTGGATTTGAGCGGAATCGACCCGACCCAAGCTCAAAACTTGAGTCCCGAAGAGATGCGGGAACGGGTCTCGATCGAAGACCGACGCGAGTTGCTCGTCATTCGCTATTATCGCAGCGAGGGTAAATTCGGACGCGACCAGCGCCCCAATAGAACCGTCGAATCCACTTCGGAGGAGCCCCAGTATTACCCAGCCGAAATCACTTGGGCGCTAAATACTGGCGACCGCGAGGTATCACTGCCTGGTGAGATTAAGCTCTGGTTTGTTGTGGCCGACGGTCGCGGGGGTATGGATTGGGTGAACTTCACCCGCGCCTTTGAGAAGGGTAGCGCCAAACCTAGATTGGCAGCTCTGTCTCCCGAGCCTCCGCCGTCCTTACGTAAAGAGCCCGCTCCTTGAACAGCGTCGTCACCCTCAGTGGTCGGCCCATGAAGCTGCGAACTATGGGCTCAGGTTCTCCGCTGCTTTGCCTCAACGGTTTGACCCAAACCACTGCCAACTGGACGAGTTCAGCGCGTTTGCTAGCCGGTTTTGGCCATCAAGTGTTGCTCACAGATCTGCCGGGTCAAGGCGGCAGCGAGCCCTTGCCTGACGGCAACCCGAAAGCTCAGGCAGAGCTTGTTTTTGAGTTTCTTGACGTGTTGGGCATCGACAAAATCGATGTCTGTGGCTTTTCGTTTGGGGGCCGAGTGGCCTTGCAGATGGCGGCCTTGCGACCGGATCGCATACCGCGTTTGATCCTAACATCCACCAGTCTTGGCGCGGGGACTGTGGCGCGTTTGGTGGTCATGGGTTGGTTGCGCGCTTTGGACCGCGGCGGTCTTGAGGCCTTGGGATGGGATGCCTTGCCCTGGATCATCGGTGACGGCTTGCTCAATGGCATCGACCCGGAGCAGATGGTACATGCCACCGTACGGCGCAATTCGGCAGCGGGCATTCGTAGTTTGATTCAAGGAATTCTCGACGATAAAGCTCCTGCGCTTGAGAGCATCGCCATGCCCACTTTAGTTTTAGCGGGCGGCGACGACCGCTTCGCTTTGGCAGATGAGCAGCGCGCCAACGCTGAGCGTTTGCCCCAAGGGCGCTTCCATCGTTTCGCTGGGCTTGGTCACGCGCTGCCAGTGGAAGACGCTAAAGGGTTTTCTGAGGTAGTCAGCGCCTTTCTGCGTGCGTAGACTGAGCTTATGATCAACGCCGTCGTCCATTTTGCTGCACCTTACCGCCTGCCCGACCCGGCGAAACTCGGTGAGGCCGTCGTATTGCTCGACATCGGTTTTTGCGCCGATCTTGAGGGGCGTAGTTTTGAAACCATCACCGAGCCCTTTATCGATGGGCTTGGCGACCGCTTAAAGCTTTGGATCGATCACCACACCCATGATCGTCACGCTGAGTTCTCCCAAGATGAACGCTTTGTTTTGGTGCCCCGAGAGCAAGCTCCTGCCTGTCCGGAATTGGTAACGCCCGAGCGCGTGCGCTGGGCCGGTGCGGTGGATACCATCGTCTGTCATTCCGATTTCGATGGCATCGCGTCGGCCGCTAAATTCCTGCTCGAAGGCCGCGAGCCTTACGAGGGTTGTGACGCTGACGCGCGGGCCATCGACTCTTTGGTCGGAACGGCCAGCGCGCAGGGTTTACGCTATGCGGCAGCGCTCGCCATTCGCCACGACGAGCCGATGCTGCGCATGGTGTTGATGAGCTTGGTCGAGGGCAGCGAACCGGCGCCGGCGGCCAAGGCCATCGATGAGGCCGCCAAAAAATTCGGAGCCCGGGTTGAGCGCACGCGTCAAGCGGTCGCAGCCGGCGAGCTCATCGGTGCCGCATGGTTGGTTGACGGGCGCCAAAGCAAGCGCAAGCTCGACCGAACTCAGGCCTTGTTGATGGCTCAAAAACGAGCTCCTTACGGCCTGTTTTTGGGTGGCGACGGACGCCTTAGTTTGGCCACCGAGATGAGTACACCCGTTGATCTTCCTGATGTTTTTAGCACTCGAGGTGGCATGCTCAATCGCATCACCTTGCCGATGAACCGCCTCACAGAGGTCCTTAGTTTTGTTGAGCGCCTGGGCTGAAGCTAGAGGCGCTCTAGAAACCGTCAGGGTTTTTAGCCGATACTTAGATGGAGGAGATGCCTATGCCCAACCCAATTGGAAACAAACCGCCCGTCTTTGAGAACCTCTTCGCTCGAAT
>JAPKCE010000385.1 GCA_028823075.1 Myxococcota bacterium | reverse complement strand
ACACATTCTCGCCAACTGCCAAAAGAACGGTGGAGTCGCTGCCTTCATCGACGCCGAGCATGCCCTCGACATCAACTACGCCCGTAAACTCGGCCTCAAAGTCGAAGACCTTCTCGTCTCTCAGCCGGACACTGGGGAGCAGGCGCTCGAGATCGTCGATATGTTGGTGCGCTCTGGCGCGGTAGACTGTATCGTCGTCGATTCGGTGGCCGCTTTGGTACCACGCGCTGAGATCGAAGGCGACATGGGCGATTCGCACGTCGGCCTGCACGCTCGCCTCATGAGCCAAGCGCTACGCAAACTTACCGGCAGCATCTCTAAGTCCAACTGCTCGCTCATCTTCATCAATCAGATCCGCATGAAGATCGGCGTCATGTTCGGCAGTCCCGAAGTCACCACGGGCGGTAATGCGCTCAAGTTCTACGCTTCGGTACGCATCGACATCCGACGCATTCAAGCAATGAAACAAAACGATGTGGTCATCGGCAGTCGAACTCGTGTCAAAATCGTCAAAAATAAACTTGCTGCGCCCTTTCGCCTAGCCGAGTTCGACATCATGTACGACGGCACGGGAATTTCGGCAGCAGGAAGTCTGATCGATCACGGTATCCGTTTCAACCTGGTTGAAAAAGCGGGCTCCTGGTTCTCGATGGCGAGCGGAGAACGCCTCGGTCAAGGGCGTGAAGCTGCACGAGCAACCATTCAGGGTAACCCCGAATTCTTAACCCGTCTCGACCAAGAGCTGCGCGTCGCTATGGGCTTGCTCCCGACAGTCTTTGAGGCGGCGCCCGAGGCTAACGCCTAGGCAATATCCAGCCCTTGCTGGAGAGATGGGGACCGCTGCGGCGGTCCTCATTTCGTTTTTCAAACAGGCATTGTGAGCTTCTAACGAGCAGATTTTTTATCCGGGTCCCAGCCGTCTCGGCGCAACACCCAAAAGCTCGTCGAAGATCCGTATTGTTCCCCTTCACGAGCATGAATGGTGATGAGGTTTTGCCCCGGCTCAAGTTCGATCGAACTCTCAACGCCGACCTCTAAGGGGCCTCCGGCGGCAAACAACACCTTTTTACGACCGCGATAAACCACCACATTATGCAAAGGTTTATCGTCCTTCGCTCGGGCTCCAAAGAGCAACCGCGTTCCCGTAACCTCGGTGAGCATCGGCTTTGTTAAAACGATGCTCGGCGGGGTGCGCGCATAGCCCAGGCTAGGGGCGCTGCCCTCGCCCAAAGCACCCTCTGTTTTGCTCAGATAAGCGACGCCTTGCCGCGGCAAACGCAGCCGATAAAATCCATCGACCTGTCCGAGACAAGGTAAGGCTTCACCCGCCTTGAGTTGACCTAGAACACGCCCGTCAAGGCGAGCAAATGAAAGCAAACGGGCAGGGCCGGAAACGACAACCTTAGGCCCAGCGCAAGGCTTATTACTCAGTGCTGTCTCGGCCCGAGGCAAGGTCAGACGCTCGCTGTACCAGATGCCTTCTTTCCGCATGCCAAGATTTAGGGTTAAATCTAAGGGCTTCTGTACGCGCCGTATTTTTAGCGACAAGCTGGTGTTCCAGACGGCACCAACGGAAAGCAGATCACGCTCGGCGCGCGCCTTAACCATCTTCATCGCCGAACCGCTTTTACTGCGCAGGCTGAGATGGATCTCCTTCGCCTCCGCATCGCTGGCGGTGATTGCAAAATGCAGGGTTACGGTCTCGCCAACGCTGGCCATGCCATCGTTACCATCATCGATAGTCATGGTGTAGGATAGGCTCGGGTGAGGGCTGCTCTCGATAAGAAGCATCTTCGCATCTGGCGCTTTCAAACGACCGCTGCCTTCAGCCTCAAAGCGTAACCATTCACTGCGCGCATGAAGGCCCTTGGGTAGTTCCACCTTAAGAACCCGTTTAAGTTCTTGGCCGGCTTCAATGCGTCCGAAAACCCATTCTCGATGATCGAAAAGGTCGAGCGAGGCTTTGCTGCGCACCACCACGCGATGCATCGCTACTTTCGAGGTGTTGCGCACTATAATCGGCAACTCGTAACTGTTTCCCGCCGCAAATTTTTTCGGCCAATTCGCCTCGACCACGGCGTGGGAAAGTTCGTCTTTATTAGCGACCGGTTGCCAATCAATACCCTCTGCCTCGAAAGCTTTGACGAGGCGGTTGTCCTCGGTCAACTCCAACTCGTCCAAGGCCTTTCCAGCTCCGGCGAAAAATGTGTCTGCGTTGGCATCACCGGCGCGCAGCAACAAAGTCTTAGCCATCCGCACGGTGAGATCGGCTTGGAAGACGCCGCTGTTTTCACGTCGAGTTTGTTCATCACGGTCGATGACTTCGTCGGTATCGAGAATGCTCAGGGTGCGCCGCGTTTGTTGCTCTTTGGCACGTTCATGGCTGAGGGCGTGGTGAAGATCACTCTCCTTAGTTCCTTCGCGCTGGGTCAAGTAAATCTCGCCATCGTCGATATATACAGAATGCAGATCGATGTCCGGAGCGATACCCGTGCCCTGAATGCTAATATCTCCCGGCGTTAGATACTGGGCGATAGTCAACTTTAGAGCCGACCCATCACTTTTGCTGCGCCGCGGCCGATACGGGATAATCGTTTGCACAGAGCCTTTTCCAAAACTCGGATTGCCTAAGAGTAAACCGCGTTTGTGGTTGCGAACTGCGCCAGCAACAATTTCCGAAGCCGAGGCTGAGCCACCGGAGATAAGAACGACCAAAGGCAAATCGCTGAGCGAGCCCGAGGCATGCGCATAGCGGCGTTCGCGGTGCTGTCCGGCGAAACCAACAGTGGTAACGATGACACCTTTAGAAAGAAACAGGTCGGAGATAGCGACCGCCTGTTCGAGGAGGCCACCCGGGTTGTCTCGAAGGTCTAAAATTAGCCCTTTTTTGGCGCCTGCCTGTCGGAGTTCAGCCAAGGCTGCGACAGCATCGTCGGTGGTGGTTTCGCGAAAAGACTTGATGCGCACGTAACCGATCCCCTCACCGA
>JAPKCE010000384.1 GCA_028823075.1 Myxococcota bacterium | reverse complement strand
GGTCGCAGGCGAGCGTGTCGTCGAGGCGCTACTCGTCGCTCCCGACGCGTCGAACACTTGGTCGGCTCGCGCTAATCTTCAGACAACTGAAGATGAGGGTAGCAACATGAACAATTTCACCTTCCTGGCGGTGACCGCTCAGAACGTGCGTTCGGAGCCGATCCAACACCAAATCGATTACGATGATGTCGGCTGCCGAGTGACCATGACCAATAGAACCTACGATGCAGCGGGCGAGTTGCGCGAGATTCAACCGCTTGAGTTTAGCGAAGAGAACTGCACCCGCACCATCGATGGTGAAGAGCAACACGGTATGTGTGTCTGGACCAGTCAGCTCGGTGGCGAAGCGGGGTCGCAGTTCTCGATCTACCCCATGATCGGCGTCGCCTGTGAGGGTGCTTCCGTGAACGGTACGGTTGACGGCGGCGAAGTCGCAGAATTCCGCCCGGCATTATTGGTAACAACTTGGTCGCGTGATGTGACTCAGGCCTGCTCGAGTTGTGATGCTGATGATGATGTCTCGGAGACGACCGCACACGTTGTGCTTTGGGCGAGTAAAGAGGGGCGTGACACCCGCAAACAAAATGTCTGGGTTACCGCAGACTTTACGCCTCCAGCCTTTGTCGACGTGGTCTTTAACGACAGTCAAGGCAATGCGATTCCGGAGGATCGGGAAACGACTTCGGGCACTGAGATTGAAGTTTGTGGCACCAGCGAGGGCGGCGCTTGGGTTACACTTGGCAACACCGATTCGGGTGGCGAGTCGCGAGGCGAAATTGTTGGACAAGCCGACGACGGCGGGGCCTTTTGCCTGACCACTGAGATGGCCGAAGGTGATAACAACCTGTATCTTTCTGCCGTAGACAGGGCGCGGAACCGCTCGGCGGAAGAAGATAACCCGGCTCGTTTGCTCAACGTTGATAATACCGGCCCAGCCGTTACCTTCATCACGCCGCGCAACAATGCTTGGGTTAACGCCGGTGACACCTTGGTCACTATCGAGGCCTTTGATTCTTACAATGGCGTCGGCTCGGTGCTCGCAGGCATTGGCGATGGAGAAGGCGTTGCGTTGGTACTCGGTGATGACGACACCGGCCGCTACACCGGCCAGGTTGCCGTTCCAGAAGAAGGTGCGCGCATCGAGATTTGGGTGGTAGCGTCGGACGAGCTCGGCAACGAAACTCGAGAAACGATAAACGTGTTTCGCAGCGGCGAGCCGCGTATCCTCTCGAGCGAGGCAGATGCATGGAGCTCGCAAGTGCCGCGCATCGGCGTCGGCGAAAATGGTGAGATCTACGCCGTTTGGGAAACCTGTATCGCTGACCCTTCTCCCTGTGAAGCTGCGCTGGTGGTCGCCTCGCGCCTCGGTGGAGATGGCGTTTGGGGTGATACGATCGTGCTCAACTTGCGCAACTCAGCAAACGGCTCTGAACCGGACGTCGCCGTCGATGAAAACGGTTTGGCGCATTTTGTATGGGTTGACGATGGGCGCGTAGGTGGCCGCGAACAGCAGGAAGTCGAAAATATCATTTATACCACTTGGGACGGTACGGCACCAGCTATCAGCGACGCTACCTGTACGAGCATCGGTGCCGCTTCTCAGCCTCAAAATCCTGATAACCCAGGAGTCTGCTGGCGGGGGCTCATGCAAAGTCAGGGCGGTATGGGCGATGTGGTCTCGATCACCGCTCAAGGTATCGCCGGCGGTGACGCTTCGGTGCCGCGTATTGCGGCCGGCTCTCAAGGGCCGGCTGTGGTCTTCGCTGTGAACACGGTTCAAGAAAACACGGGCCGCGCCTACGAGGTGTATTTAGCCTTGAGCGTCGAGGGCGCCTGGTCCCCGCAAGTCCTCTCCGACAGCACTGCTGGTGGCGCAGACGGTGCTGATAAACCCGATATAGCCGTCGATGGCTCGGGCGCGGCACATGTGGTGTGGGAAGATGATGGAAACACCGATGGTGATGCCGAGAACGATGCCGACATCCTGTATGCGAATGTGGGCTCAGAAGCGAATGTGTTGATCGCCAACGGCCATTGCGGCGAGGTGGGTAACCTTACCGATTTCGGAGATCCTGTCCGCGGTACTTCAGATCCTGTAGTTACCGTCGACCCGCAAGACCCCAACAGTCGCGCTTTTGTCGCGTGGCTCGGTGAAGGCGGTTGCGGAGCGGGTCAAAACCGGGCGGTGCGCTGGGCATATACCGAAGACAGTTCCCCATTTACCAGCGGTAACGATGGCAGTGGCGCTTATTTAGGGTCTGCGGGCGACGAGTTTGAAACTGCGCGCAATCGGCGCCCTCAGGTCGCTGTCCACAGCATAGAGGGTGATATGACCACACAGGTGTTCTCGTTGGTCTGGCATAGCGACGCTTCGACCCGTGGCTCGGGTACTGATTTCGACATTTTGATTCGTCGTTACGGTAGAGATTTCGACGGCAGTGGAGACGCTCCTACGGTGTCCGTGATCACCGAGAGTCGAGTCGGGGAAAACACCGACGAGCAATCGGATTACAAACCCTCGGTCGGTGTCGACCCCGGTGGTGCTCTGCACGTCGTTTGGGAAAAGCGCGCGAATTCGGATGACGATAAGGATGTATTTTATGGCGTGAGCGCACCTTAGAAAACACCGATGTCGTATTATCGGAGTTACCCCCGCCGGTCGGGGGTTTCTCTTTTTTGTCTTTTAGGCGCATGTTCCGGAAGGTGTCGTGCAGGATTTGCACATCAACCCCGAGGTAACGTTTGAAAGATCTTGATATTCCAACTTTCCGCTTGCTTCGTCGGACGGTTCCGGCCGGCACGAATCCTGCAGATATGAACGTGTCATCGTCCGTTTTCGATGAAAGGGGTTAAGCCTTGTTGCGCAAGTTACTTATTTTGAGCGCCACAGTGTTTTCAGCAGCCGGTTGTACGGTTGGCGGCTCCGGCAACTGTGTTGGAGCTGGCGATTGCCGCCCCGGTTACGTTTGCCGTGACGGTAGTTGTACTGCTGCCGAG
>JAPKCE010000383.1 GCA_028823075.1 Myxococcota bacterium | reverse complement strand
TTTTACCACGTCGCTTAACACTAGCCTCAGCGGCACGAGTTTGGGGCCGAGCAAACGTTTGATGCCGCGCGCTACGGCCGATTACAGCAAGCTGGGTCAGAACCTTAAAGCGCAGATGAATCAGACTTATCCTAAAGCAGCGCCGAGCTTATCGGACGCTGCTGTTCCTAAACTCGAAGGCAAACGGGGCCCCATACCATCGGCGATCCTGAACACCCAAGCCTTGCATAAAATCCGCGGTGCGGTGGCCCCGGACACGCGGGCGATCGCTGGGAGTCCAGAGGCCACGGTGAGTAAGCTTCGCCCTTTGCGCGATAGCCTCACCCGTAAAGTCGGGCAGCTTACTCCAGGCCAGGGTGGTGCTCTCATGGCGGCGGGTACGAAAACCGCTGCCGCCCAGGCGCAGGTGGTGCGCAAGAGCATGGACGCCAGCAAAAAGCAGATGGACAACAGCCGGCGAAAATTAGCCGTTCAGCAGGAAAACCAGCGTGAGAACACTGCTCGGGTTGTTCAGCGTTTGCGCGTGAAATTCGATTCCATCCCGCAGCATCTGCAAGATTTTGCGGCTCGGGCAGCCAAGGAGATCGTCGTTCCGCTAGGCCTTGAGAAGGCGCCGCTCGAAAAGATGCTCAGCGGTAAAGGTGTCGTCGGCTTTAAGGGGCCGGGCATGGCTGCCTACGAAGCTTATATGGCGAACCAATAACATCTTGAAAAACGTAAAGTTGATTCTCGTGGCGAGCCTTCTCGCCTATCTGACCGGCGCTGTATTTTGGTATGGGCAACAGAATACGTTCCGCCAGCCGGCTCACGTCGACCCTGTGCCAAAGGTCGAGAAGAAGGAGCGGCTGCGTTTGGTGCTTGTGGGCGACACTGGGATGCCTGGCGCCCAAAGAGATCGAGTTCGCAAGCGCATTTTGCACGAAGAGAAAGACTATATCATCGCTTTGGGCGATCTGGTTTATCCGCATCCTCCGCCCTGTCCTACCGGCGAGGTCTCGGCCGAGGACCTGCCCTTTTATGAAGAGCGAGTTGCCCGGGGCATCGAAGGGCTGAGGGCGCCCGTTTTAGCGATTCTTGGCAACCATGCCTATTATCGCGGCAAACGTAGTCTAATGGGTAAACTCTACCCTTTCGTGCCGACGACCTTAGAACTCGGCGATGGGGGTGAGGGTAGGGTGATCGACCCGGCTGCCTGCATGGTCGACTTTATTGGAACTCGGCCCCAAATCCATCTTCCCAGTCTCGATTATGCTCTCGACTTTGGCGTGGCGCAGATCGCTTTCGTCGACACTGATCATCTCGATGATAAAGCAGCGAAGGTAGTCGACCAAGGCTTCGCTACCGGCACCGGCTGGAAGGTGTTGATGGGCCATCATGTGTTGCGCACCTACCATGACAAAGCTGATGAAAATTATGTAGCGCCCTGGCTTAGCACTTTAAAAACCAAGCCCGACCTTTATGCCAACGGTCACGCCCATGTGATGCAGTTCGGTATTTATGATGATGTGCCCGCGGTAACCAGCGGAACGGGAAGCAAAATCCGCCATCGACCCGCTTGCCCGCCGGCTTGTGGTGAGGGGCAGATTTTTGGTGTTAGCGCGCCGGGCTACGCTCTTCTCGAGATAGAGCCCAAGCGCATGACAGTGACTTTTAAAGACGATAACGGCAGCGTTCGCTACCGCTGGAGTGTTACCCGCTAACGGCGCCTTCGCTCCTCGAAAGCTGCCATTTGCTCGGCGCTTGCAGGCGCTTGGTGATCCGCTTTCCATTGGCTGTAAGGCATCCCATACACACTGCTTTTGGCATCTTCAGCAGTCATTTCAACACCCAGGTTTTGTGCTTCGGCATGCGTCCATTTACCCAAGCAGTTGCGGCAAAAATCGGCCAGGATCATAAGGTCGATGTTTTGAACGTCGGTACGTTTTTGCAGGTGGTCGCGTAATCGGCGGTAGACGGCGGCTTCGATTTGGGTTTGCTCTGCGTCGGTCATCTGGGGCTCCTAAGCCGGGAAGTTGCATTATGAATGAGCATCCCCTGTTCGCTTTGGCTAGCGAACTCTCGCAGCAACTTACGGTCTTAAAGTTCTCGTCGCCGGTGCATACGGTTTACGATCCAACCCTCTACGCGGGAGCGCCGATGCGAGCCTATTTCGAGCGTTTCGGGGCGGCGCCTAAGGAGGTGCTGTTCTTGGGGATGAACCCTGGGCCCTGGGGTATGGCTCAGACCGGTGTGCCCTTCGGAGAAGTCGCTGTCGTGCGCGATTGGATGGGCATCTGTGAGCCGGTTAGCAAGCCGAAAATAGAACATAGAAAACGCCCGATTGAAGGGTTTAATTGCCCTCGTAGCGAGGTCAGCGGCCGCCGTTTGTGGGGTGGTTTTTCGCAGTGGTGGAGTGAGCCCGAAACATTTTTCGAGCACCATTTCGTGGCCAATTATTGCCCCCTGGTCTTGATGGAAGAAGGAGGCCGAAACCGCACGCCCGATAAACTCCCGAAAGCTGAGCGCACAGAGCTTGAAGCCCTTTGCGATGCCCACTTGCGCGCAGTCGTCGAACATCTCGGCGTGCAAACCATCATCGGAGTTGGGCGCTTCGCAGAGGCAGTGGCAACGCGCGTTTTCGGTGACGGTCTCAAAATTGGCTCGATTCTGCATCCGAGCCCGGCAAGCCCTATCGCTAATCGAGGCTGGGCAGAACAAGCACATCGCCAATTGATGGCTCTAGGCCTGTTGCCCTAATCGCCGAGAGCAAAACCTGCGTAGCCGGCCCTGCTATGCTAACGCGGCTGCATGCGAACTCTCTACGTCATCCTGTTGTTGTCCTGGTCGTCTCCGGTTGAGGCCGGCAAGCCCTTTGTGCTGTTTCGTCCCCAGGCGGTACTCGGACACGGAGAGGCGCTGCGTATCGAAGAGGTCGGGCATTATCTGCGTGAGGCGCTCGGTGAGGTTGGTGATTACGATGTGATCATGGTCGATCCAGACCGCAGTGAACGCGCCTATACG